>JAFOKI010000255.1 GCA_017419895.1 Eubacterium sp.
ATGAACATGAACATGAGCACGGTCACCATCATCATGATCACGAACATCATCACCATCATGACCACGATGATGAACATGAACACGATCACGACCATGAGTGCGGCTGCGGCCATGAGCACCACCACCATCACCACCATCATCATGGGCATGGACATCATCATGCCGACGAGGTTTTCGACGAGTTTGGTGTCGAAACTGCGCATAAATACACAAAAGAACAGCTTAACGAAGCTATGCTTGGACTACAGAATTTCGCTGAGTGCGGTCAGGTACTCAGGGCGAAGGGCATCGTGGAGAACGCTGACGGCGGATGGCTCGAGTTCGACTACGTTCCGGGCGAGCCTGAAGTCAGAGACGGAAGCGCAGAGGCTACGGGCATGATCTGTGTTATAGGCGTTGGTCTTGAGCAGGAGAGGATCAAGGAGCTGTTCGGACTTTGATCCGGAAAGCGCATTCCGGCGTAACAGCCGGGCGGGGATGCCGCGGAGCGGCTTTGTTGGAAAAGGTAAAAACCTATGAATGAATTAAGAGAAATACCGGTATACCTGTTTACGGGTTTCCTCGGGGCAGGCAAGACCACTTTCATACAGGATACACTCAGAAGTGATGAATTCAATAAGGGCGAACGCACTCTTCTTCTTATCACTGAAGAAGGCGAAGTTGAATATGAACCCGATAAGTTTTTTGAGCCTGAAAGAGTATATATCGAGACGATCGAGGACGAAGAAGACTTCACGACCTCAAGACTCGCGCTTCTGGCGGCTAAGCACAGCGCTGAGCGCGTAGTGATCGAGTATAACGGCATGTGGAGTCTGGATACACTGTACCGCAATATGCCGCAGGAATGGCTGGTGTATCAGGAGATGTGTTTCATCGACGCGACTACTTTCAGGATGTACAACCAGAACATGCGGCAGCAGATGTTCGATAAACTGAAAAGCGGAGATCCGGTCATTTTCAACAGATGCAAACGAACTGATGACCTTGAGGCTGTTCAGATGGAGATGCACAAGGAAGTCAGGATCGCGAACAGAAGATCACAGATTCTCTATGAATTTGGGTTCGATGACGTCCAGATGGACGATATTGAAGATCCGCTTCCGTATGATATGAACGCTCCTGTTATAGATATCGAGCCCGATATGTATGCCGAATGGTACCGCGATATCAATGAGCATCAGGAGAATTATGAAGGAAAAGAGCTCAGGATAGTCGGACGTGTAGCGACGGGCGGCGGCCTCAAGCGTGATGAGTTTATCTTCGGCAGGCATGTGATGACGTGCTGCGTCCAGGATATACAGTTCGCGGGGCTGCTTTGCAAATGGACGAACGAAGCTGAGACGATACCGAACGGCGCGTGGGTCAAAATCCGATGCACCGTCAGGAATGAATATACGCCTGTATATCAGGAAGAAGGCCCGGTACTGCATTGTCAGACAGTTGCGCCTCACAAACCGCTTGATCCTGAAGTCGCGACATTCTGACGCGTACAAAGGGGAGGGAATATATGCCGATAAAAGTGCCGAACGATCTTCCGGCAGTAGATACTCTGACAAAGGAGAATGTATTCGTTATGACGGATACCCGCGCGATGACGCAGGATATCCGTCCGCTTAAGATACTCATTCTCAATCTCATGCCAACCAAGATCGCGACAGAGACACAACTTACGCGATGCCTGAGCAATTCGCCGCTCCAGGTCGAACTTGAGCTTATGCAGACTTCAACACATAAGGCTCATTTCACGTCTGAAGAGCATATGATCGCTTTTTACAAGACTTTCGACCAGATAAAGGATAATAACTACGACGGCATGATCGTGACCGGCGCGCCTATTGAACTCATGGAGTTCGAGGAAGTTGACTATTGGGAAGAGCTTTGTGAGATATTCGACTGGGCCAAGGTCCATGTCCACTGCCTGTTCTGCCTCTGCTGGGGTGCGCAGGCAGCCATGTACCATTATTACGGCATACCAAAAATAATACTTCCACAGAAGCTCTCCGGCGTGTACAAACACAGACTTGAGTACAAGACCGGAATGCTTTTCCGCGGATTCGACGATGAATTCTATGTTCCGCATTCTAGGCAGGCGGACACGAGACGTGAGGATATAGAGGCTGTAGGATGTCTCAAAATACTTGCCAGCTCAGAGGAAGCGGGAGTCTTTGCCGTGAAATCCGACAATGACCGCGAGTTCTACATCCTTGGACATTCCGAGTATGACGCTGACACGCTGCTGAACGAATACATCCGCGACAAGAATGCCGGACTCGATATACAGCCGCCGATCAACTATTTCCCCAATGATGACGATACGAAGGAGCCGATAGTCAGGTGGCGTTCGTCGGGAAATCTTCTTTATACAAACTGGCTGAACTATTTCGTTTACCAGTCGACTCCTTACGATATCAGGATGATCAGCGAGGAGGATCTTGCGCCTGTAGCGCCGGCAAAGACCGAGCTCACTGTCTCGAAATTCGGCGGTAACTGCATCGCTAACAGCGAAAGATTCAGGATGACGCTCGATGTCATCAAGTCTGACCCCGCGAGAAAATATATAGTTGTTTCCGCGATCGGACGTGACGGCGCGTTTTCACATGTCACGGACCTGCTGTATGGCAGCACCGGCTCTCAGAAGAAATTCGTTGACAGCATGGGGATCGTCGAAAAGCGAATGACCAAAATCGCTTCGGATCTTGGCATAGTCTGTGACATACACGGTGAGATCGAGCAGATAATCAAGGATTACCGCTCAGGTGTTTACGGCGGCAATTATGTAGTGAGCAGGGGAGAATACCTTGCCGCAAGGCTGATGGCTGCGGCAACCGGTTACGATTTTGTCGACGCAAGGAACATCATAATCTTCGGGTACGACGGAAAGATCGATTGGGACAAGACGCGCGAGCGTGTGACTGCCGAGCTTGCAAAGCACGACCGTGCCGTAATCCCTGGCTTCTACGGCGCGTTTGAGAATGGTGTAGTGACCGTGTTCCCGCGCGGAGGCTCGGATATTACAGGCGCGATCGTTGCGGAAGCCGTGCGCGCGGATCTTTATGAGAACTGGACAGACGTGCCCGGAGTCCTGATGGCGGATCCGCGCATAGTCGAAGGCGCCCTCACGGTTCCGATTATCACTTACTCGGAACTGAGAGAAATGGCAAGGATGGGCGCGGAGGTCCTTCACGAGGATACCGTGCTTCCTGTAAAAAGGCTCGGTATACCAATCAATATCAGATATCTCGATGAACCGGATGACCCCGGAACCCTTATTGTGCAGAGCGCTGGGCACTACAAAAATGTGCTCGAGATTTCCGGAATATCAGGAAGATCCGGTTACGCCGACATCACTGTCGACAAAGCTGGGATAAACCGCGACATGAGATTCAGGAGCGGGCTTACGGATCTTCTTGTGGAAAACCACATTTCTATACATGGTGAACTGACCGGTTCAGATGCTATCGACATCGTTGTCACGGAGGACCAGATAGCGCAGCGCGAAGTCAAGATCAAGAATGACATTGAGGCGCTTACTGATGGTGCAACGGTCAGGATCATGACGGGACTCGCGCTGATCGCAATCGTGGGACGTGATCTTGCGAGCTCGGGACAGGTGATCGTAAAAGTATTCGAAGCAATGTCGCGTGAGCGTATAAATGTCGTTTTCATCGACCATTCGCCGAAGAGCATCAGTATGACGATAGGAGTCGCGGAAGCAGACCGTGAGCGGGCAATACGCGCCATATACAGCGAATTCACGAGACTGAGCCGTGTATAATAATCAAAAACAAAACCCCTCGCAAGCAGCGAGGGGTCGTTTTTTATTGTATTGAATTGGTCGGTAATCAGATTTCGTTGCCCGGGAACTGCGGTACACCGGCAAGTCCTGCCGCGATCTCTTCATCGGTCGGGATATAGTCTGTCATTTTGCCATCGTTAAACTGCTCATAAGCCTTAAGGTCAAAGTATCCAGTTCCGGTGAGTCCGAATACGATCGTCTTTTCTTCGCCTGTCTCTTTGCACTTGAGTGCTTCGTCGAGCGCGCACTTGATAGCGTGGCTGCTCTCGGGAGCAGGTAGGATACCTTCGCAGCGCGCGAACATCTCCGCGGCTTCGAATACTTCCGTCTGTTCGTAGGATACGGCATCTATGTATCCCTGATCGTACAGCTCGGATACGATACTGCTCATTCCGTGGAATCTCAAGCCGCCTGCGTGGTTTGCGGATGGAATGAATCCGCTTCCGAGTGTGTACATTTTGGCCAGCGGGCAGACCATTCCGGTGTCGCAGAAGTCATATACATATTTACCACGGGTGAGGCTCGGGCAGGATGCGGGTTCTACCGCGATGATCTTATAATCTTTTTCGCCTCTCAGCATCTCTCCCGCAAACGGAGCGATGAGTCCGCCGAGATTTGAACCGCCGCCGGCGCAGCCGATGATGATGTCCGGGGTTATACCGTACTTGTCGAGTGCGGCCTTTGTTTCAAGCCCGATCACGCTCTGGTGCAGAAGTACCTGGGCGAGCACGCTTCCGAGTACGTATCTGTAACCTTCCGTGGAAGTCGCCACTTCTACCGCTTCAGAGATCGCGCATCCAAGACTTCCAGTAGTACCAGGGAATTTCTCGTTGATGGCGCGGCCGATGTTGGTCTCAAGCGACGGAGACGGTGTGACGGAAGCACCGTATGTCCTCATTACTTCACGTCTGAACGGTTTCTGTTCGTATGAGACTTTTACCATGAATACCTTGAGGTCAAGTCCGAAATACGCGCATGCCATCGAAAGCGCCGTACCCCACTGACCTGCTCCGGTCTCTGTAGTAACACCCTTAAGTCCCTGTTTCTTTGCGTAATACGCCTGGGCGATCGCGGAATTCAGCTTGTGGCTTCCGCTGGTGTTGTTGCCTTCAAACTTGTAATAGATCTTGGCCGGTGTATCAAGCTTTTCTTCCAGACAGTACGCTCTTACGAGAGGTGATGGTCTGTACATGCGGTAGAAATCCCTGATTTCCTGCGGGATCTCGATGAACGGTGTGGTGTCGTCGAGCTCCTGCTCAACGAGTTCTTTGCAGAATACGCCTTCCAGTTCTTCAGCTGTCATGGGCTGAAGCGTGCCGGGGTTAAGGAGCGGCGCCGGTTTCTTTGTCATATCGGCGCGCACATTGTACCAATTCTTCGGCATCTCGTCTTCTGTCAGATAGATTTTGTACGGGATAGTCGTTACGTCTTTTGCCATTTTGTTTTCCTCCTTTTGAACAAAGCATCGGGCCGATATGCAAAAAGCTCTCGTCCCAGTAATGATTTGCTGGGACAAGAGCGTCAATCTCTCTTGCGGTGCCACCCGGCTTGGCGCATTTCGCGCCCTCTCTGCTGCGTACCAACATACGCATCCTTTTTTAACGAAGCAGGTCTCCGTCTTCCCTACACGGACCTTCAGGTCTTTCGGGTCGCCCTCAGAAGTCCATTCACACGGGCCTTTTCGTACCGTATTTCCAGCACCGACGGCTCTCTCTTACGCAAGTTTCCCGAGCTACTTACTCTTCCTCAATGGTTTAGAATATTCAATTGTTGTTGACATGTTACATCATCCAAACGTGTTTGTCAATAGAAATTTGTGAGATTTAACAAAAATGATGAGCCTTTTTCATCGCTAAAGACATCGATGCAGCGCGGCGGATGATTTGGAATAATTGTCGATATTTTTATTACGTGTGATATCATATTGATAGAGAGATTCCGGATCATGAAGAACCGAATGATAATGCAGAAGTGTGTCAAAAGGAGTACTGAGAAGCTTTGATGAATGCACTTGTAATAAACTGCAGCCCGGTAAGGACCGGAGCGACAGCGGAAATCGTTAGGATCGTTTCGGAGCAGCTGTCTGACAGATATAATACCAAATCTGTGTGTATCGACGATTACAGGTTCGGATTCTGCAAGGGCTGCAGAAGCTGTCATACAACGGCTGAATGCGTGCAGCATGATGATGTCGATAAACTGATGGGTGAATTTGAGAAGGCGGATATAATCGTTGCGGTTTCACCTTCTTATTGGGCTGATGTTCCCGGGCAGTTCAAGGCATTTATAGACCGGTGCACCCCCTGGAGCAATACCCACGAACCCCATAAGAAGATTCCGTCCGGGAAAAAGGGCTATGCGATAGTTCTGCGTACAGGACCGGGTATGAAAGAATGTGAAAAGATCATAGGTACCATCGAGCACTTTTACGGTCATCTGGAGATCGGTTTTCGCGGAGGACTGGGGCTTTGTTCTGTCGAATACAAAGAAGCAGTAGCGGGAAGAAAAGATGAAATAGAAGCGTTTTGCAGAGCGATATAGATAGAAATGGATACAAAAACCGTATACATAACTAAAAAACTCACTGAAACCGGTGATTATATACTTGAGACCGATGCGTCGTTTGAGAACACCGATCTCGATGTTATTGATGTCGTTATCACAGGGGAGAGCAATTCCCCGGACTTAAGGCGGTTCAGAGTCTACTATCAGACTGCACCAAACTATGGAAGGTACAGCGAGTACATGAAGCGTCACGGCTGCGCCTGCTGCTCTTTGACTACGGCGCTCACGGGATATTCAGACAAGTATAGGGAGCTCAAGCCGGAGCAGACTGTCGATATTGTCGAGGCCGGTCATTTTGCAAAAGCCTCTTACATGCTGAATTACAAAAAACCGATGATGCTGCAGATGCCGGTCTCGCTTTACGGGATATCCAGGATCCTTGCGCTTGAGGGGATCCGCAACCGCTATGTGGGGGACTTTTCCGACAAAGCCGCGTCCGCGGATATACGCACGCACCTTCTTTCAGGCATGCCGGTCATTGTTGAAACCAGCCGCATGAGAAGAGAAAACGGCATAGTTGTGGATAAAAACGATAAGAAATATGCCGGCTCCTATCACACTCAGATTCTGCTTGGAATGACTGAAGCGGGGAAAGTCATATTCACGGATTCCGCGAACAGAGTATGGTCGGGGACAAGACAAAGACTGAAAATGTCGGAACTTGACGATATCATCAAATACATGTTCCCACAAAAAAATACGGATGATGCACATCCGTATTTCTCCCACAGAAGCAACACCGGTGGATACATTCTGATTGATGAAGCCCTTTGATCGAGTCAGGTTACGCGTTTTTTAGCGTGACTTTTCTGCCTGCGTTTTTACGGGTGAAGATTTTCTTATACCTTTTCAGGTATTTCTTGTTGAGTTTTTTGCTTCCGACTTTGATCCTGACAGTTTTGACTTTGGAAGACTTGAGGGAGTCCTTGACGGAAGACTTTGTAAGTTTCTTTGATTTCACTATAAGTGTCTTAACGGCAGATGATTTGAATGCGTACTTTGCGATCGTTTTGACATTGGTTCCGACGGTAGCTTTTGTAGCTTTCGAACCCTTGAATGCTTTTTCCGCAATCTTGGTGACGCTGTATTTGACACCGTTGATTTTGATGGAAGCAGGGATCGAAATGCTCTTTTTTGAAGCAGAAGCCTTTATGAACGCAACGGTTTTCTTATTGACTGAGAGCACACGGAAAGTCCCTTGGGCGTTGCTCCATTTCGTGCCGTTCTTTATATCCGGGGAAGGATCGTCGTGAGCAGGAGCGGGTTCATCTCCGGATGCGTCATCGGTATCTTTGATGCCTATACGCGCGCCTACGCCAGCCGGCACCGAAGCTGTGGGTGCCAGATACCCATTCATGTTTATGCTTCCGTCAGCATTACGCGTGATCCCGCCTGACTTAATAACTATTCTGCCGTTTGCCGGATCCCATGTTATACCGCCGCTGAGCGCCTTATCGGTATCAATGGAAACGAACCAGGCATCTGAAATGGTGAGTCCTGCTGTGTTTGATGATTTTCCATTTGTATTGTAGAAGTTGGTTTCACCGTATATTTTTGACACATCCTGTGTCCCACGAAGAATAAAGCTATCGGATTTTGCTGTGCTGCTGCCGTATGAGATCACACCGTTTACCATATAATCAGTATTGATCACTGATGAGCCCAGAGTGATATTCCGGTAATTGTTGTTGAAGAAGGTGCAGTTTTTCAATGTGATATTGGGGCAGGTGTTCGATGTGACACCATTCGATGTGTTGGCGAAAGCGGTCGAGTTGATCAGTTCGTGTCCTCCGGGGAGATCCTGACCTCCCATTTTAAAGCCGTTACCGTCACCGGCATCGATCTCTTTGCCATCGTCACCCAGGAGCAAGCCGTTTTTATACGCGACACAATTTCTGATTATAGTCTTTCCGACCGGTCCGAACTCTGACTTTGCAAAAAGATCGAATCCGTCATCGGCATTGTAGCAAGCGATGCAGCCGTCAAATACATTGTTGTCTCCGACAGCTTCTTTAGCCGCGAATCCGTCGGCGTCTGTCATACCTATGTCTGAATTCATCATTGACGTGCAGTTCAGTATCAGGTTATTCCGTGGCCATTCGTCTCTCGTTTCCAGGTTGTCCAGCGCGGAGATCCAGATGCCGGAATCGCCGTTTTTGTATGTATGAATAAGCTCAAGCGTGTTATAACTTCCGCTTAATCTGATGCCGACTTCCAGATCTTTTGTCCCGGTAACGTCAAAACCCTTGAAATGCCAATGATCAGCGGCGATAACGAGTCCGGCGCTTCTCTTCCGGAAATCAATAACAGGTATGGATGTGGCGTTCGGATCTGCCGCAAGTGTGATTTTGCTGCTCGCGGTACCGTTTAAGCCCGATCCGATGAGCAAGCTTCCATCCATCAGATATGAGCCCGCCTGCATGTATATGGTCTGCCCGGGAGAAGCCTTTGTTACTGCTGCTGTAATACTTAGCGGATCCGAGGATGTGCCTGCTGCGTCATCTGATCCGTCAGGCGCCACGTAGACCGTTTTTGCAGCGGAAACATCATATGTAACAAAGCTCGTGATAGTCACGGGTTCGTATGTTGACAACTCTTCATATTCCGAAGGCTTGAAACCGGGATCTGGCGTCGTTGTAAGTTCGAAGCAGTTGCTTCCGCGCGAAAGTTCCGCTGGTATACGAGTCTTGGTTCCTGCGGTGACTTGGCCTTCATATATTGAAGTGCCGTTCTGGGTGACATTTAGAGTGCCGTCGGCATTGCCTTTGTAGATCAATGTATATGAAGGATTATTAGTGTATTCCGGTGATTCCACAGTATACAGCGGATCGACATATGTGATTGGCCGCTCCTCAGCGGGAGGGTCACCGGACGGGTCTGACGTTGTTAATGATATGTCGGTAAATGTGACATCACAGTGTCTTGAAGTGAAGAACCCAACATAAACATTTCCGGGGTCCAAAGCGCGTAATGCAGTTGTGTCATAGTATTTTTTGGTGGTCGTGACACCTGCAGGATCTGTATAACTGACAAAATATCCGGTATTGTTCTTTTCAATGCAGAGGTCGAATGTGGTTAGTGGCTGATCGATCGTGCCCTCGGGCGGTGTCGGGTTAGTGTAATTGCCGACGATATTGTAAGAACCTTCACCTAAATCTGCGCACGATGTCTCGAGAGGGGTGAGGGAACTTGAAAAGAGACTCATGTCCCTGAGTTCCATATTCTCTGTGATATTGTCAAGCGTAACGCCTTTCTTTTCCTGCGCTCCGATACCGAGTTTCATTATGATTTCGTCACCGGAGTTGGAAATCTTGGTGCCGTCCCAAAGGTATGTTACTCTCGAAACGGTAGCCATGTAGGAATTGTTCCAGAACTTCCTCTTATCTTCGTTGATCCCCACCCTGTCGGCAGCCATCAGACCGAATCCTTCCTGACCATTGGTGTATTTCCAGGAATTCACGTTGGCTTTTGCTTTCAGTTTGAAATTCTCGGTTTCAGGATCTATAGCGGTATAGTAAAAAGCCAGCCCGTCGGTCGATGCGGGAACGAGTTTTCCGGTACCGTTCTCCGAGAACAATCTTATGCTGCCTTCGGAAATATCCCCGTCATATCCATTGTAGTCAGTGGAGACGGAGGTTCCGAAAGTGGAAAACTCCCACGTGCGATCAACGCTGCGGGAATTACCGGCGCCTGTTTCGGGGACGTCGTCAGCGTACACAGAAAAGAGTGACGTGACAGGAATCAGCGCCACCACAAGAATTGTAATAATAAAAAATATCACAGCATCCTTTCTGTTCATGTAAACAGTATAACTGATGCAAGGCGACTCGTCAAAATCTCAGAATTATGAGTATGCTAATATTTCTTCATTTTGAACAATATTTTAGATGACGAATTGTATAGATAATGATACAATCTATCTAATAAGTATCTTTTTGAGTACATAACACGATTGTCAGTTTTATTATTCCATAAAGGTTTTGTGCAAAGGGCATTGAACAGGTAAAAAACATGGAAGGAAAAATCAGAACTCAAAGAACAATGATAAAAGCATGGCAGCGGATGATCGATTCGCTCGTTGAAGAAACGGGCAGAGACCTTAAATGGGTCTGCGACTACATCGGAGCCGTGTATAACCCGAACGGCGTCAGCTTCCATATCAAACTCCCGAGAAGACGGAATTCTTTTATCGGTATCGGGATGGCTTTCGGTCAGCCGCTTGAGGTGATAAATGAATGGATCGTAAGATTCGGGAATAAGAAAAGACTTTATCCCAAGGATGTCACAGAGGATCTGATCTGGATCTATCTGATAAACGCGAGCGCATCAGATCCGGACGGAAGCCGTAATTATTTCCGCATGTATGATGAATGCAGGGAAGCGGCGCTCACCATATATAACGAACTCTGGAATGAGATCGTGAGCCATGACGAGAATACGGAAACCGTGGGGAGCGGTCTTTCGGATGTAATGTATGACAAAGATTTCCGGGGACTGGTCGATTTTGTCGCGGATCATCTCGATGCTTTTAAAACTGCGTACTCCAAATCAAGGACATATCTTGACGGATTCGCATGTACGCTGCTCGATACATTCAGAGCATGCGGATCCGAGAAGTTCGCGCATCTCAGCGATCTGCGGGGATGGCTTGACGACAGCATGATCAATTATCTGACAGGAGACAGCAGGATGATAAATGTTATCGATCTTGCGACCGGTAAAAAAACACGCAGGATCAAGCATGTTCCGAAAGGGAAGAACACTCACATCTCTCTCTGCCTTGCGCTTGGAATGGACCACGAAGAAACCGACAAGTACCTCGGCATGATGGGTTTCTCACCGCTCAATTCTGAGAATAAGAGCGAGTCGCTCCTGATCAAAGGACTCGACAAATGGGAAGAGGCTCATCCTGATATTAAGGCTTTGAAAGACAGATGCATCGGGAAGAAAACAGCCGGTGCTGCAGACAGCTGTAACAGCGAATGGAATACCGGTCGTATAGCGCCAGATCCCGGTAAAGACCTCAAAGCAGCGGAAGATATGCTCTGCCTCAGGCAGGAACTCAAGAAGTTCTACCGCGACGAAGCTGTGGTATTCCCTTATTGATACATGTTTCGGAGGACGGGTCATGGAAAGAATGATAACAAGAAGGATAGTTGACATACTGATCAGGATTGTGGTTGCGGCAGCGTTGATCGCAGTGTGTTTCATGGTATCGGGAATCGTTTCCTGGGCTGAACCTGTTCATGAAACTACCGTTGATGGCGTCACATATCAATACAGTAAGCTGTCGGCGTATACCGCAGTTATCGTCAGCGTGGATCCAAACGGAGCCAGCGTGATCGATATACCGGGCGAAATAGAACACACGGAAGACGGAACTGCAAAAACGCTTCAGGTGACTAAGGTCAGCTGGGCTATTGCACCCGATTGTTCTGCATTGGAAGAACTGAATCTTCCGGATAGCGTGACATCTCTTTATGGTAACTTCAGGAAATGCACATCGCTGAAACGTGTTTATCTGAACAATTCCGAGTTTCTGTCCCTGATGAATACGGAAACTTCACAGGTGGCTCTCGGGGAACTCAGTACGCTCGAATCCGTAACTGTTTCCCCAACGAACAAAAAGTTTTGTTCGATTGATGGAGTGGTTTTTTCGAGAGACAAAAGCAATCTTTCTCTCTATCCCAGAGGAAAAAAGGATGAGTCATACACCATTCCGGAAGGTGTTAAGTATATTGGTTGCTTCGCGTTCCAAAGTCCGGCAGCATTGAAAAAACTTTCGCTGCCGTCAACGTTCTGCAAAGCTGATACAATGTCCGGTCTGAATGGGCTCGAGACACTGGACATTGGGAAAAGCAGCGCAGAACTCAGGGATTTTCCGTATATCAAAAATCCCAGCATCAAAAAGATCGAGGCATCGGGTGACAACCCGGTTTATTCAGCGGCAGACGGAGTTCTTTACGATAAGACCATGACGACGATCATGGTGTATCCGCTCGGCAAAACAGATTCCAGGTTCGTGATCCCGGACGGAGTGACGAGTTTCGACCTATCGGGAGGCTCTTTCTCTGAGGTCGTTATCCCGATGTCAGTCGAGGACATTCCAAACTGCGCGTTCCAGGAGTGCAAGAATCTCAAAAGTATAGATCTCCCATACCTTACCAAATCTATAGGAAACGATGCTTTCAGGGGGTGCACTTCGCTCGAAAGTATATTCATACCGCCTCTGGTCGCGTCGATCGGCGATTTTGCGATGCCTTATACGGTCATCAAAGGGGCAAGGGACACTTATGCGGAAGAGTACGCCGATTTGTGCGGCTATCCGTTTGAGGAGGTCGTCCCTGAACAGATCTGTCAGGGTGACGGTATTTTCGAACTCACTGGTATAAGTAAAGGCAAAGCTGCGGTCGGAGACAAGTTCCGCATCAAGGCAAAAGCATACACAGATGTATCCTACGAGAGCTCAGACTCTGATGTCATAAAGGTCGACAACGATGGCAACTGTCATGCGGTCGGTGTAGGCACATGCACGGTGACTGCCAGCGCAGAGGAGACTGATATCTTCATGGGAGCAGAGGATGAGTATAAGATCACGGTAAATCCGGGCACCCAGAGCATAAGCGGCGATTCGTCATTTACAGTTGAGTTTGGTAAAAAACTCAAGCTTGGTTCGGTTTTTTCAGCCAAAACCCAGCTTTCGTATGCGATCGTGGCCGGGAATGGCTTTGCTAAGGTAACAAAGTCAGGCAAGGTATCATTCACCAGACCCGGCACAGCGACTGTAAAAGTCGTAGCCGCGGCGAGCGATGACTATAAAGCCGCTTCCAAAACTGTCACGGTGAAATGCGCTGTAGGCACGCCGAAACTTAAAGTAAAGGGTAAAAAAGGAGCAGCCAAACTCACGTGGTCGAAGGTCAGAAATGCCGCAGGCTACCAGCTTTATATAAAATATCCGGGAAGCAAAAAGTTCAAGAAGGTTCTTACCAAATCCGCTAAAGTGAAATCGGTCACGCACCGAGGCATCACCAAGGGTCAGAAATACTGCTACAAAGTCCGCGCATTCGCGAAAGTGAACGGAAAGATGTATTACAGCAGTTATTCGGAAGCATTGGCAGTTACGGCGAAGTGATCTGCCGGCTGCGTTTTGTTCGAATGAGGAAAGACTGATAATAACTATAATCACTATTGATCGACATGGAAACCAGATTCAGTGAATACGAGCCTTTGTTCGGTTCGTGGCATATAACTGAAGAACTCGCTGAAGGAGCCGCCGGACGGCTCTTTCGCATACGCAGAAAAGATGGTTTCGGGGTCGACCAGCAGGCTGTTCTGAAGGTCGTGACTATACCTTCCGGCGGTGAAATTGAGATAAAAGCTGTTCTAGCGAGCGGTATCCGTGAAGACGAACTCGAACGCTACTATGAAGGTGTGGTCGAGAATGCAGTGAACGAGTTTGAACTCATGTACAAACTCAAGGGAAATAGTCACATCGTGAGCTACGAAGATCACGAGATCAAAAAACGCGATGACGCATTCGGCTGGGACATCCTGATCAGGATCGAGGAACTGACCCCTCTCGTGGATTACGCGTTTGAGCACCCGCTGAGCCCTGTCGATGTCACCCGCATGGGTATTGAGATATGCAGAGGTCTCGTGCTCTGCAAGAAATACGGGATCATCCACAGGGACATCAAACCCGAGAATATTTTTGTGGCGCCAAGCGGTGATTTTAAACTGGGCGACTTCGGGATTGCGACGGTCGTCGAGACTACGCGCACATCTCTTTCGCGAAAGGGCACGTATACCTACATGGCGCCTGAGATTTTCCGCGGTACGGTTTACGGCAGCTCAGTCGATGTCTATTCGCTGGCTCTGGTCATGTACAAATACCTGAACGATGGCAGAAATCCTTTCGTTCCACCATATCCGGATCCGTTCACACACGAGGATGCAGAATCGGCACTCGCGAAACGTCTGAGCGGTGCTTCGATTCCGCCGCCTGCCCATGGGTCTAAGCGGCTTAAGGAAATAATCCTGAAAGGCGCGTCTTTCAACAAAGCTGACCGCTATCAATCCGCTTCCGAAATGCTGGAGGACCTCGAACAGCTGCTTTACAGCGAGAAATTCAGATCCGGTAAAGCTGAAGCCGCCGGTGCCGGCAAAGTTGAAACTTACAGCTCAGGCAGCACAGCTGGAGTTGGCGTTTCGACTGCCTATGGTGAGACGCCGGATCATGAAAGTGAGCCCGGCACCGAAAAAGCCCGTGGTCATGGAGGAACCAAACGTCCACGTGCCGGACGAAGGATCATCGCTGCAGCGGTGGTGGTGATCGCTTTGATATGTGGAATAGGGTATTATCTGTCTATTCCCAAACAGGTGACTGACATCAGCGGGATAGACAATCAGGTGAGCATATATATAGGAGACACCCTGTCACCTGAGTATACTGTGAGCCCTGGGAGATTCGCCGGTGAGAAAATAAGCTTTGTTTCGGGAAATAAAGACGTGTTCACGGTTTCTTCTGAAGGTACGATCACTGCAGTCGCGCCGGGAGATGCGGAGCTGACAATGACCGCGAAAGAATATACTGAATCGGTAAGTGTCCATGTGATCCCGAAGGTGACAGATATCAGCGGTATCGATGACGAAATAACGCTTGAGAGCGGGGCGTCGCAAAAACTCGCTCCGGTGCTTGCCCCTGCCGAATTCGCGGACGAGCAGGTGACATTTGAGTCAGACGATATTTTTGTCGCGCAGGTAGAAGAGGACGGCACGATCACGGCGAGAAATCCCGGCTCAGCGGATGTCACAGTTTCCGCGGGAGGCTTTGTCAAGACCGTAAAAGTCATGGTTAATGAGCCTGAACCCGAGCCAGAACCGGAACCTGAGACGTATGCTCCGTCCGGATCAACAGGATCGTCAGAATCGTCCAAGAAAAAAACTGAATCTAAAAAATCCGGAAGCTCTTCTAAGAAAAAGTCTTCCGGATCCGGATATTTCGACAGTAAAGATGATGAGTACTTCGACTAGAGTCTGATCGTATCGATAGCGATTTTCATCATATCAGTGAAGTTTTTCTCGCGCTGTTCGTTCGTCGCGCGTTCTCCCGTCACGAAATGGTCGCTTATGGTCATGATGGCGATTGCGTTTTTATGATGATACGCGGCATTCGCGTATAGCGCGGCCGCTTCCATTTCTACTGCCAGAACGCCCATGCGTTGCCATGGTTTCCACCAGTCGGGATCTGATTCGTAGAAATGGTCGCTCGAAAGTATGTTGCCGGCCTTCAGGTCGACGCTGTTGAGCGCCGCGGAAGTCTGGATCTTTTTCAAAAGACTGTAGCTGCACGATGGTGTGAACGTGCCGTTCGTGCCGAACATGCCGCAGTAGTTCGAGTCTGTGGAAGCCGCGAGCGCGCAGACGACATCGCCGATTTCGATATCTTCGCTGAAGCTCCCCGCTGTTCCTATCCTTATCACGTTTTCGACGCCGAAATCGTTGAAAAGCTCCCACGAATAGATGCCCATTGAGGGCATTCCCATTCCGCTTCCCTGGACCGATACCGGGATACCGTGATACGTTCCGGTGTACCCGTACATATTGCGGATCTCGGAATACCTGACTGCATCCTCCAGGAAGTTCTCGGCTATGTATTTTGCTCTCAGCGGATCGCCGGGCATGAGTACGGTCTTGGCGATCGGGTATTTTTCGTCGATGGCAATGTGTAATGACATGGCTGTTCCTCCTTTGTTATCGTATGCTTCTGCGATAATAATAACACAAGAGGCGACGGGATTCATGGATAATTATGTGCTTTTGTATTATAGGTACAGGCCGCTTCGCTTGCAGTTGTGGCTGATGTGTGATATAGAAATATAGAAATATAGAAATATAGAACCCGATGCGCTTAGACGCGGGTAAGAATAATGGAAAGGATGAATGATTATGAAACTTGCCAAACTTTTCGGCTATATGACAGATCTTCCGGATGTGGAAGTCAAGGGTCTTGCGATAGATTCAAGGAAAGTCGTCCCCGGCGATATGTTCTTCTGCCTTGTGGGATACGAGCTTGACGGGCACAGCTTTGCAAAAATGGCGGCAGAAAAAGGCGCTGCTGCAATAGTAATAAGCCACCCGGTAGAGGAAATGGAAGGTGTGGCTTACGTCAAAGTCGATGACACGCGCGCGGAGCTCAGCAGGGTGTGCAGGGTGTTCTTCGGCGATCATGCCGAGAAACTCGTGCTTTTCGGCGCGACGGGAACCAACGGAAAGTCAACGACAACAAGCATAATCAGCGATGTCTTTTCAACAAAACTCCCTTGCGGTTACATCGGTACTATCGCTGTCCGCTACGGCGATGTGGTGGAAGAAGCTCATCTTACCACGCCCGACCAGGTCGAGCTGCACCATGTTCTTACGAGGATGGCCGATCACGGCATGAAAGCCGCGGCGATAGAGGTTAGTTCCCAGGGACTCATGAACGGCAGGCTCGATACGATAGATTTCGACTGCGCGATATTCACCAATCTGACGCACGACCATCTCGATTACCACAAGACGATGGAAGCGTATCTGGACGCAAAGAAAATGCTGTTCGACAGGGTAAGACCGGGTGGATCGGCTGTCTTAAACCAGGATGACCTTTTGTCAATTGATGAACTCAAGAAATACTGTGCCGCGCGCGGAGTCAGGACCGTAACGTACGGGACCGGAAAAAACGGCGGGGCGGATTACATGGCGGCAGATATCGATTACAGACCGGATGGAACCGCGTTCACGCTTCTCGCGAAAGGCGCTGAGTACCGCGTTGAGACCAATCTCGTCGCTGAGTTCAATGTTTACAACCTGCTTGCGGCCATTGCTGCGATGCATGAGTGCGGGATGGCAATAGAGGACATGCTTGAACCTGTAAAGGATATCCCGCAGGTTGAGGGCAGGATCGAGCGTATCGATGAAGGCCAGGACTTTACTGTCGTCGTGGACTATTCACACACGCCGGACGGATATCTCAAGATGTTCGAGTACGCGGCAAACATTGCGGCGCAGGGACATGACATCTATGCGTTGATCGGAAACGACGGGGACCGCGACCACACAAAACTGCCTGAAATGGGACGTATTGCTGCGTCTTTCGCGAAGGAGGTCATCCTGACGACCCAGGATCCCAGGACCGAGGACGCCGCGCAGGTCTGCAAGGAGATGGCTGACGGAATGGCCGGGCTTCCATGCAGGCACTCGTTCATCCGGGACAGGGAAGAAGCTGTCAAGCGCACGATAGATCTCGCGGGTCCCGGGGATGTCGTACTGCTGCTCGGAAAAGGCGACGATACCTATATGTACATCGGAAAAGGCTATGTACCCTTTGCCGGTGACCATGTGATCGCGCATGAGTATCTGAAAGAAAAGTTCGGAGGACGGAAGTAGACGTCAGCGGACTTTGTGAGATAACAAAGCCGCTCCGCGGCTTATACAAAAAAGAAATGACCCGCCGGGAGACACACCGGCGGGTCTTTTGATACTCACATATCGTACATTCCAGCAAATGTACCTGTGGGGACGGGTGAGATTTTATTCTGCTTTTGCAGCGTTGAGTTTTTTGGTTATCTGTGATACGTGTCTGCTTGCAGCCTGCTTGGAGATCGTGTGCTTGGCAGCAGCTTTCATGAGCTTCTTCTCAGCAACTGTTCTCTTTTCAGCGGCTGCTTCCAGATCGCCTGCGGCGATGGCTGCGTCATAGTCTTTCATGACCTTCTTGAGATCTTCCTTGACGCGGCGGTTCTGAGCCGTTTTCTTGTCGATAACTTTTACTCTTTTTTTCGCGGATTTGATGTTTGCCATTAATTTCACCCCACTATTCCATTAGGCACGTTGATAAAAATTCGCAAAGAAGAGTATACAGTAGAATCAAGAGGATTTCAAGCAAAAGATTTGCAAATCCGCAAGAAAAATTCGGAGAGACTGCAATTAACCGAATGATAAAAGGGCACCGGAGTGCATGATTCCGGTGCTCTTTTTGTCATAATAAGAAAATGTAACATGGTGTGTTACATTTTGCGCATGAGAATTTCTTGAAACTGAGTCATTGAATGATATAGAATCGTGTCAGAAAGGAGACGAAATGATATGAACGGACTCGGAGAAAAGATTGCCAAAAAGAGAAAGGATCTGGGTTACACACAGGCTGAATTTGCTGAGATGCTTTCAGTAACCAGGCAGACGGTCAGCCGGTGGGAAGCGGGAACGGTGCTTCCGGACATAGACAAGATAAGCGATATAGCGGAGAAACTGGACGTAAGCTGTGATTACCTCTTGAAAGATGACATAAAAGACGAGAGTGCGGATGGCGCAGCGCCGAGCAGAACGGGAAGACTCCTGGCATCTGCAAAGGGAAAAACGGTCAAATTGACATTTTATGAGGATGAGATTGACGCCGATCTTTACGACGAGCCCTGTGAAATAGTCGATTTCGAGGGCAACTGGATGAAAATCGTTGCGAATACAAAGAAGGGCCGCATCGAGAAGCTCATACCGGTCTCATCGGTTCTCTCGCTGAAGTTTGAACAGAAGTAAGGAGGTAACGGTATGGAATACATGGGTGTTATAGGTTTTATATTCGGGATATTCGGCCTCCTCGCGTATCTTGAGCAGTCATCCATGAAGAAAAGGATAATGGAACTCGAAAGAGCGTTGGCTGCGGTAGAAGGAACGTCGTATTCCGAAAACGCAAGGTCTTTCGTTAAAGCGGCAGAAGCGTATATCGGTAAAGATGTAAAGATAGAATTCAAAGAGGATTGCGGTGATTTTGATATAATCAATTACGGCAATACGAAACATGGCTCCTGCATCATAAATGACGTGGACGGTGAGTGGATGATCGTGCGTGTGGTGACTTCAAAGAAAAGCTTTGACAAGCTGATCCGGACCGATTCAGTTCTCAGGATAAGTCCAAAAGCTGAAAAATGATGAAGCGGATACGGCTGTAAAGGTTGTTTTTGAAGCTTTGATTTTATAGAGATAAATCCGGCTGTACCGGATTATCTTTTTTATTTGCATATGTATCGAAAAGGGATAACGATGCCTCACAGTATCAGGCTGCCGGTACTCTGTCAGGACAGTGTATCTTAAAAGTCTTATATTCTCTTAATTTTAACTTTGTGCATTTGATTTTATCCGCTACTGATAGTAGAATGTTATAAGTATATCCTAGCCGCAATGCGGCAACTTTGTCATGGCGAGAAACAACTGTGAGTGACCGCCGGGCAGCTGTGACAGGTTTGGTAACTAAAAATGCGAAAAGCCGCCGGGCTGCCCCGCGCGGAAGAAATATCGGAGGAATGATGATATGAGCGGTAAAAAAGGAAATAAGCCGGGTAAGAGCAAAACAAAGACCCTGCTTATAGTGCTGGTGATCCTGGCCCTTGTTGCGGCTGCGGGTTTCGGCGCGTGGTGGTTCCTTTTCAGGGACGACGGCGAGATCG
>JAFOKI010000035.1 GCA_017419895.1 Eubacterium sp.
CGACGCGTCACGAATCATGTCCATTTCTTCTTCAGTCTGGCCTGTCGTGCACACTATGACCGGAAGATTCTTCGCGATGCAGTAATCCATGAGCGTACGCGTTCCAAGATGATTCGAGAAGTCGATCACTATATCGGCTTCACCCTCGAACTCAGCGAGGGATTTGAGTGTGCCGTCATTTCCTGTGAAATCAACTCTTCCGACAGTCTCGAGCACATCGTCTTTTTCGATGACTCCAGCGAGGACTTTTCCCATCGCGCCTGCAGCGCCGTTTATTATGACTCTGATCATACCGCTAGACCTACCTTTCTCATTTCAGCAAGCAGATTCTGATAATGATCTTCTTCCATCGGGTAGAGCGGGCCTCTGAGCGCGTTCTCACAGAATCCCATTGCAGCGCATGCAGCTTTTACTGGAACCGGATTGACTTCAGAGAAGAGCGCCTTGACGAGCTGAGTATATTTCAACTGGAGCGCGAGGGAGCCCTTGATGTCTCCGTCAAACCACAGCTGGCACATGTCATGCGTTTCCTGCGGAACGACGTTTCCGAGGACTGAGATAACTCCGATACCGCCGCAGGCGAGGAGGGGAACTATCTGGTCGTCGTTTCCGGAGTAAAGGTCGAGTCTTCCTTCCGTTCTCTGTACTGTTTCAACGATCTTTGCGATATCGTTGTTTGCTTCCTTGGTCGCGACGATGTTCTCGTGATCCGCGAGCTTCTCGTATGTTTTCGGCTCGATATTGATGCTCGTTCTTCCGGGTACGTTGTAGACGATGACCGGCACTGTCGCACAGTCAGCATATTCAGAGAAGTATCTGACGAGACCGGTCTGTGGGGTCTTGTTGTAATAAGGCGTAACCGCGAGGATTCCGTCAACTCCCGCTTCACATGCCATTCTCGTAAGGTTGACACCGTGAGCGAGGTCATTGCTTCCCGTGCATCCTACAACCGGAATACGGCCGTTTACGCGTTCAACGCAGTAGCTGATGACTTCGATGTGCTCTTTGTCGTTCAGCGTTGCGCATTCGCCTGTTGTTGCGGCTGCTACTATTGCGTCCGCTCCGTTCTCGATCTGCCAGTCGATGAGTTTGCCATAGCTTTCGAAGTCAACTCTTCCGTCCTGAAACATCGGGGTAATGATTGCTGTTCCGCATCCTGTAAAAATTCTCTTCTTCATTTTGGACTCCTCCTTGGTTTCCTGTCCGCAGCATGTTCTTTAGCTGCGGCGCGCCTTGTGGCGACTTGGTGATAATGACAGCTAGCTTGAGATGATCCAGAAAGAAAAAGGGAGCTTTGCGCGGACGCAGCTCCCTGATACTCTTCTCATCACACACTTACGGCTCTCGCCGATTCGATGGTGCATATCAATGATAGCGCTCCGCATCTTTCTGCGACAGTCAGACGGATCTTATTCCGCCTGCCCAGCAAGACCGCCATACAGCTCGGTCCGACTTCGGCGTTTGTCCCTTTCCCGGCATCGGCGCTGTACCGCTTTGGTGCCGTTACTGATGACGAAACGCATCCTCTATCTCAATTTGTACACTAATATATTATGGTTTCGTGGTTTTGTCAAGAGAAAAAACATGTTTTTTATGAATTTTTTGTTGGTATCCAACAAAGTAGCTGCTCGCTTTGCAGTTATGGCTGATATGTGGTATCTATTTTAGTAGTAAGTCTGTGATAACTCTTGATCATAAAGGAATGATATGGACGATCCTAAAGTAAAAACAGGAAGTGTGATCCGGACATGGAGAAATGGCGGAAAGGTATCCGCCGAACTTGTTCGCTATGCCAATGATGACGGGAGCCTGATCGAGGTGCTGGAATTTCCGGCGCTCAGAGAAACAGGCATAGTGAGGCATTTATTCACTACCAGAGTCGGCGGAGTCAGCACGGACTATCTCACTTCAATGAACCTTGGCTGGGACAGGGGCGACGATAACGCGAATGTCGCCGAGAATTTTCGCCGTTCGCTCGGTGTGATAGGCGCGGCGGGCGACATGTGTGTCTGTACAAAGCAGACGCATACCACAAATATCCGCGAAGCTGTAAAGGCTGATGCGGGAAAAGGCGTAACGGTCCCGCGTGACTACACTGATATCGACGGGTTGGTGACAGACGAACCCGGGCTTGTGATAGCGGCATTCGGTGCGGACTGCGTTCCGATTTATTTTGTCGATCCGGTCAGGAGAGCGATCGGAATCAGCCACTCGGGATGGAAGGGGACCGTAAACCGCATGGGCGCCGTAACTGTTCGGGAATTGACTGAAAAGTACGGAACCGATCCCGCAGATCTGGTATGCGTGATCGGACCTTCTATTTGCAGGGATTGCTATGAGGTGAGCGATGATGTCGCAAGCCGGTTCAGACAGGAATTCTCCGGGCATGTAGGCGAGATAATGGATAAGGAGGAGGGTACAGAAGGGCTTACCGGAGGTCCCAGGTATCTTCTCGACCTTTGGGCGACGAACACGATCATCCTGATCGAAGCGGGCGTTAAGCCAGAGAATATAACGATTTCCGGAGTTTGTACGTGCTGCGAGCGCGAACTGCTTTTTTCACATCGCGCAACAAAGGGTGTGCGCGGAAACAACGGCGGTTACCTGATGCTCGAGCCGTGATTCAATCAAAAAATCAACCGATAAAAAATCCCTTTCCCGAATTTGGGAAAGGGATTTTTGTAAACAGTTTTATGTGACAAAAGAATTGTATTTTTGTCGCTTTTTGCTTTACTCCGCGTCGCTGAGTGCTTCTCTCTGGGAAACGAGAACTTTCTTCTCGTAGCATGAGAACGCGCCTTCGACGAGTTCCGGAGAAGGCTTTGTTGAGAAAAGTGAGACCACCGGAACGATCACGAGACCCGCGAGCATGCAGAACGCGCCGCAGTTGATCGGCGACTGAATGATTGCAGGGAAGCTCGGACGGAACATAACGTTCGCGAGCATCACTACTGTTGAGAAAATGAAGCACGTCCAGCAACCCATCTTTGTAGTCTTTTTCCAGTAGAGCCCGTACATGAACGGCGCGAGGAATGCGCCTGCGAGCGCTCCCCATGAAACACCCATGAGCTGGGCGATGAATGTGACGTTTGATTTGTACTGTATCAGAGCGATGACGACTGAGATCAGTATGAAAACGACTATAAGAACGCGCATCAGCCTGACCTGGCGTTTCTCATCCATATCCTTTATTATATGGCCTTTTATCATATCGAGCGTCAGTGTTGAGCTGGACGCGAGAACGAGTGAAGACAGTGTGGACATGGAAGCCGACATTACGAGGACGACGACTATCGCGATGAGAATGTCGGGAAGTCCTGAAAGCATAGTCGGAACGATCGCGTCGAAACCTTCGGCAGCGACATCGACTTTGTCGGAGAAAAGACGGCCGAATCCGCCGAGGAAATAGCATCCGCCGGCAACGATGAACGCAAAGAACGTCGAAATGACCGTACCGGTCTCGATAGCTTTTTCACTTCTGATCGCGTAGAATTTCTGGACCATCTGCGGGAGACCCCATGTACCGAGTGATGTCAGGATGACAACGCCTAGCAGGTTAAGGGGATCCGGTCCGAAGAATGAGTTGAATATACCCGGAGTTTCTGAAACATTTGAATCGGAGATACGTGACAGCCCATCGAGCGCAGCAATGAAGCCGCCCTGACTCTTGAGCACCGCAACGACAACAGCGCAGATGCCGAACAGCATGATCAGCCCCTGGATGAAATCGTTGATAGCTGTCGCCATGTACCCGCCGGCAATTACATATATACCTGTAAGTATCGCCATTGCGATGACGCATACGGAATAATCGATGTTGAAAGCCATCCCGAACAGTCTTGAAAGACCGTTATAAAGTGAAGCTGTGTACGGGATTAGGAATATGAATGTGATGACCGACGCCGCGATCTTGAGCGGTTCGTCCTGAAAACGTTTACCGAAGAACTCAGGCATCGTGGCGGAGTCGAGATGCTGTGTCATGATCCTGGTACGTCTTCCCAGAACGACCCAGGCCAACAGTGATCCGATAAGAGCATTTCCGATACCGACCCATGTCGCGGCTATACCGTACTTCCATCCGAACTGTCCGGCGTATCCTACAAAGATTACAGCCGAGAAATACGATGTTCCGTACGCGAATGCCGTGAGCCACGGTCCGACGGTGCGTCCGCCTAAAACAAAACCGTTAACGTCTGTTGAATTCTTTCTGCAGTACAGGCCTATTCCTATCATTACAGCGAAGAACAGTACCAGCAGCAGTATCTTGAGAAACATAACTGATTAAACCTTTCCTTTAACTTAAATCCCAATATGAGTGCATTACAGTGCTACAGTATAACGCATTTGAAACAACCGTTCAAGAAATATAATTCATTTTTGCGCAATAAGACAGAATAATAAAAAAACTGCCGCGCAGAGCGGCAGTTTATGTACATTTACAAATGTGATCAGTATGCCATTTCGTCGAGGTGACCTTCTATGACGCGCAGGTCATACGGTTCAAACACAACATTTTTATATCCCGTAAGGTCGAGTACTGTGTCATCCCAGTCTGAGCGGATCTCACCGTTCTGCTTGATTATGATATCGTACAGGATGTCATAGGTCACGCCGTTTTCGTCCGTTTCAACGATCGTGCTGTACGGAAGAGTCTTGTGATATGTGAGTTCGAGACCGTTATAGTCAAAATGGAATCCGCAGCGCATGCGGCATCCGTCGAGACCTCTATATTCCGCGATTTTGTGAAGGTCGTGCAGGATCTTGTCGTTCTCCTGGTCATAAAGGTTTTCCGGAGTCGTCGCGGTGTAGTCGAAACGGAACTGTACCGGGATGTTGTAAGGTATCCAACGCTCGAGATACTGGGGAAGCTTCTCAGCGGGATATTCTTTATAAAGCACGCAGTTGACGCGTCTTCTTACAGGAAGAGCGGCAAGAAGCTCGTCCGGTGATTCCTCGACGTATTTCACGAGGTGACGCGATATGTTGATGCAAGTGATCTTATCTTTGTTCTTTTCGGCAAAGTCAATGATATCCTGCTCGGTCTGGCCTTCGAACACCGGAAGAGTAGTGTTGATGAATACTCTGTGAGTGGAGGGAACGGCATCGAGGAGTTCCTGGAGAGCATGTCTGTTTGCAAACGGCTCGCCGCCTGTAAACACGAAATCGCATTTCGGTGTGAGCGCGTCCATGACCTTGATGGATCTCAGGATCTCGTCCATATTGAACCATGATGTATCGGCGTATTCGCCTTTGTTGATGCAGAACGGACAGTGGTTCCCGCAGTCATACGGAACGAATACTGTGACGGTCGCTCCGCCTGCGCGGGTTTTATAAGGGTTTTTCATTTTCAGTCGACCTTTCATTATCAGTTTGATAAATAGCGCAACTATTATACTACAAAGATTCTTCGATTACAACAATATACTTTTTTTAACAAATTCAGTAAGACTTGATAACATCCGGCCTCATAAACAAAGCCGGCGCTCCGCGCCCGGGTCTCATGCAGGTGAACGTCTGTTTTCAAAACATCTTGCCCGATTTCTTTTTTCTGCTATAATATATGTGACGGTATTATGTAAATCAATTTGACGC
>JAFOKI010000256.1 GCA_017419895.1 Eubacterium sp.
CCACGTTACGATCAATATAAAAGACACGGTCGATGCGGTGATTGCCGGACTTAAGGAGAACGGCATCGAACCGTCGCTCCAGACCACGACCAATCTTCCGGCGAGGATCAGGATGGCAACCGTTTACGCGGTATCCCAGTCAAAGAACGGCCGGGTGTGCAATACCTGCAACTTGTCTGAGGACTGGGTCGGATACTCTACGAGATACGGCGACACTGCGGGGGATTTTTCACCTTTGTCGTTCTTCACGGTGCAGGAAGTTCGCGCGATCGGCACGGCGCTCGGACTCCCCGACGACATAGTTTACAAAGTCCCGATCGACGGACTCACCCCCTACACTGACGAGGAAAACCTGGGATTCACGTATAACACGCTCGACAAATACATCAGGACGGGCGAGATCGACGATCCGGAGATCAAGGAAAAGATCGACAAGAGACACGCTGCGAACGTTTTCAAGCTGAAAGTGATGCCGGCCTTCAAGTTCGAGGCGCCGATAGTCGCTGTCAGCCCCCACTTTGGGAAATAGATCGATCAGATAACTTTGTTTGTACAAGCATAAAACAATAAATATATGAATTGCCGGAAGGCTGATGGAGGTAATTGAAATGGGCTATGTTGAATTCCCAAAAATGAACGTCATGATCCAGGGAATGGAAAATGTTAAACTCCCCAAGATGATGAAGGTCCGCCAGACATTTGATGATGCGTATATCGAGGACATCCCCGCGCACGTCAGAAAAGAACTGGACAAAATCGCCAACAAAGAAAAATTCAGCGGCAAAAGGCTTGCTGTAACAGTCGGCTCGAGAGGAATCCCACACATTACCGAGATAATCGGTACTACCATTGAAGTTCTGAAAGAATGGGGCGTCGATCCGTTCATCGTACCCGCAATGGGAAGCCATGGCGGCGCCACGGCTGAAGGTCAGAGAGAGTTCATCGCCGGCTACGGCATCACAGAGGAATCGATGGGTGTTCCCATTCTGTCATCCATGGACACTGTCGAGCTCGGATATCTCCCCGACGGAACTCCGGTATACTGCGACAAATACGCGGCTGAATCCGACGGTATCGTAATAATCAACAAAGTCAAGCCGCACACAAGCTTCCGTGGCAGACATGAGAGCGGACTCGCAAAGATGATGGCTATCGGCCTTGGCAAGCACAAAGGCGCTTCCATGTTCCACGCGATGGGATTCAAAACATTCCCCGAGCGTCTTCCGGAAGTATATAACGTATTCATGAAGAACAATCTGATCGCTTTCGGAATGGGTATCGTTCAGAACGCTTACGACGTTATTTCCGATATCGAGGCATGCGAAGCTGAAGACTTCATGGAAGTCGACGCCAGACTCCTCGAGGTCGCGAAATCCAAGATCGCGAAATTCCACTTCCACGATGTGGACGTACTCGTTATCGACCAGATCGGAAAAGACATCAGCGGTGGCGGATATGACCCGAACGTAGTCGGCAGAAGTATCGACCCGGCATTCAGCGATGTACTGAACCTCCAGAGACTCTTTATCAGGGGCCTGAGCGAAGGTGCCCATCACAACGGAATGGGTATCGGACGCGCGGAGTTCACCACAAGACGCTGCCTGAACAGCGTTGACTGGGAAGCCACATGGGTAAACTGCATGACAGCTACTGAGCTTGAAGTCGGTAAGATGCCGGTCTATTTCGAAAATGACAGAGAGTCGCTCCTTGCCGCGATCCGCTCCTGCAACATGCCGAGCGGCAAGACCTATGACGACGCCAAGATCGTAAGGATCAAGGATACGCTCCACCTTGTTGAGTTTGAAGTTTCCGAAAACTACAGAGAGATCGTCGAAGCCGATCCGAGGATCGAGATTATCAGTGAACCGTATGAGATCGAGTTCGACGAAGAAGGATTCATGATCTGATCGCAAAATCTGATCACAAAAAAATTGCCCGGGCAAACGCCCGGGCTTCTTTTTGTTTCTAAAGCAATTTCAGATATGCGGTTTCTTCACCTGACTCACGGACCATGAGATTATGGAACACTACGTGCGGATCGAACCCCCTGTTAAGGACGTCATCCACAGCGCGTGTCAGCGGAAGCTCAAGGCCATATTGATCTGCAAGTTCGAGCGCAGCAGGAAGCGTGTTCACGCCTTCAACTGTCTGGCCGACCTGTTTCAGCGCCTGCTCCAATGGCACTCCTTCTCCGATCAGTTTTCCGCACCTGCAGTTCCTGCTGTTGAGCGACATCGCCGTTACTATCGTATCTCCGACGCCGGCAAGTCCTACAAACGTCTCGCGGTTACAGCCCATTTTGAGTCCAAGGGTCGTCATCTCGGCAACCCCCCTTGTTATAAGGGCTGCACGGATACTGTCTCCGTAACCCATACCGAGAAGTACGCCAGATGCGAGCGCGATGATGTTCTTGAACATCCCGCTGAGCGCAACACCGAGCGGGTCATCGCACGTATAGACTTTGACCAGTTCATTGTCAAACTCATGCTGAACAAAGAGCGCAGCGCCTTTGTCCTCGGATGCCGCAACAAAGCACACAGGCATGTCTATCGATACTTCCTCTGCATGCGTCGGTCCGGCAAGTATAACGGAGCGGATCTTCTTACCCCGGGCATTCATCTCGTCCTCGAATACTTCTCCGAGCGACATGTGCGTTCCAGCTTCCATGCCCTTCGCGCCTTCCACCACTATCATATTGTCGGGAATGTATTTCGACGCGTTCCTCGCGGTCCGCCTGATATATATTGACGGGATGATAACGAGAAGCAAGTCTTTTCCCGTACAAACCGTCTCGAGATCCTTGGTGAACTCGATTTCATCCGGCACTATCATGCCGGGAAGATTCGGATGCCTTTTTGTCGCCATAAGCGAGTCTATCTCTTCAGGAAGAGCAGACCAGCACTGAACCTCATGCCCGTGCACGCAAAGCATCCTTGCCATCGACATACCGAACGTACCAACTCCCAGAACACCTATTTTGCTCATTGAATACATCCCCCTCTTTATCTGTACATGCCGATCATTATACTCTATACTTATTATATCATACAGATGTGTGGATATGGAAAGACAAAAACCAGCAGCGGCATAGAATACAGGGAAGCGCAGGTGCCTCTTGGAAATGGATCTGAAACAAGCTATACGAGACGCATTCGGAAACGGCGTATCTGTCGTCCGCCGGACACCTGTCTCCGGCGGAGATATCAACAGAGCATACGCTCTGGAGCTTTCCAACGGCGGAAAAGTCTTCATGAAAGCCAACCGTAAGGAAAATGCCGGACTTTTCACCGCGGAGGCGGAAGGGCTGGCTGCGATAGCATCTACAGGTGCAATCAGGTCGCCACGTATGATCGCTTCCGGGATCGACGGGAGCAACTCGTTCCTGCTGCTCGAACACATTGAGAGCGGACCGCGGAGCCGCACATCGTCGGAGGAACTTGGCGTCGGTCTCGCGCGGATGCATATGGCGGAGACCGGAGGCTTTGTCCCGGGAGGGAAATTCGGCTTCACGGCCGACAACTATATCGGATCAACCGTGCAATTCAACACTCCTGCAGAGACCTGGACTGAGTTTTTCATACAAAGCCGCCTGATGCCACAGCTCAGGATGGCATCGACATATTTCGACGCGGGTTACCGCTACAGGATCGACAGATTCCTGGACAAAGTCCCCTCCCTGCTCGTTGAACCCGATAAGCCTGCGCTTCTTCACGGGGATCTCTGGGCCGGCAATTATATGATCGACAGGGACGGTCAACCGTGGCTGATCGATCCGGCCGTATATGTGGGGCATCCGGAGGTCGATCTCGCGATGACAGAGCTTTTCGGCGGTTTTGACCGCGCGTTCTATGACGCTTACCGAAGCGAAGCCGGGATCGACCCGGGCTACAAAGACCGCCGCGATCTGTACAATCTGTACCAGCTGCTTAACCACCTGAATCTGTTCGGCGGCGGATATTTGCAGTCTGTCAGATCGATAATCAACAGGTACATTTAATGATTCGGAGAATCAATATGGTAAAAATACTTTTCATTTGCCACGGCAACATCTGCCGTAGTCCGATGGCTGAATTCGTGATGAAGGATATGGTCAGGAAAACCGGTCTGGGGGACAGGTTCGAGATCGAGTCCGCCGCAACGAGCCGTGAAGAGCTTGGAAACCCAGTCTATCCGCCTGCCAGACGCAAGCTCGCGGATAACGGCATCAAATGCAGCGACCATCGCGCATGGCAGATGACAAAACGCGACTATGACTATTACGACATGATAATCTGCATGGATCGCAACAATATCAGAAACGCCAAAAGGATCACAAGCGGCGACCCGGACGGCAAATTCAGTCTTTTGCTTGACCACTGCGGAAGATTCGGCGAAGAAGTCGCCGACCCGTGGTACACAGGCAATTTCGACGCTACATGGCGCGACGTTACCGAAGGCTGCGAAGGTCTTCTCGCAGAATTGCAATGAGGAATTGTTGTCTATTGCTTTACACCTGCTGTTATTGTAAAATATAAGTATCCATCGAGCGAATTTTCTGACAATTGTCATATCCTGGTTCATGTCCGTCTCACAAAGCCGGACGCACCCAAAACGGAGGTGTACCATGACTAACATCAACAAACACGTGCGGCTGATAGTCGCTGCCGCGGCCATCCTGATAGTTATCGCAATGCTGCCTTTGTTCGCCGCCAAAGCGCATGCGACAACATATCAAGTAGATGAGATAAGAGCATCGTTCACCAGGACCGATGGGACCGCGATCGAGGAACTGATGGACGGAGAACATCCGATACCCGTCGTCATCGAGAACGTCGCACCTTCGATCGCAACCGTAAAAGTGCATGCCACTTCCTCATCTGGCTGGGTCCATGACTTAGGAGACAGCATCGTACCCCCACAGCCTCGTTATATCGCGCTCAAACAAGCTGACACCTTCGAAAAAGGCCAGGAGTATTTCCTGAACGTCGACGTCCGGATCCCAAAAACCGTCGGCGATGACAGTTATGTTTTCGGTCTGGAGCCGGTGCTGAAAGATTCCGATGAGATCTATTACCGCAGAGGTTCTATATATGATGGCGGTGACTATTGGGAACTCTCCTTCGCTGTCCTCCTCATGAAAGCCACCGGCACCCCGATCTGGATCCAGGGCGTCCAGGTCACGCGCGAAAACTGCACCGATGTCCTCGGCGCGAAAGACTCGGGAAGCACAGTCACTTACGATTACACGACCGACACCATCACCCTAAACAACGCCAAACTGACATACGGACCGGATGCCTACGCCAGACCGTATAACGGTGTGGTCTCCGCCGTCTTCACGGGCCTCCCGATAAACATCGAACTTAAGGGGAACAGTGTGATCACTCCGAAAGGGACCGCCCAGACCGGAGATTATGTTACGGGCATTTACGGAGAGGACACACTCAACATAAAAGGTACGGGCTCGCTCAAGATCACCGCAGACGGAGCGGACTGCAAGACAACCGAAGACGTGACAACAGGAATTAATGCGCTGAACGATGTCACGATATCGGGCGGAAACCTGAACATATACTCAACGGGATTCACCACTTTCGGCATCAGCTCCGACTGCGGAAACGTGAATATAACGGGAACCGCTAAAGTCCAGGCCGCGTCGACGGCCCTTACTGAATCTGCGGGCATCGGCTGCGAAAAACTGATCCTAAAAGACAACGCGGTCCTGGTAGCCCAAGGTGCCAACGCCGCGTTCAGAATAACAAAGCTCGACACTTCGCTCCATAAAAAGGGCACAGTGATGGTCAGCACCAACTTCTACGGCGCAGGAGCGGTCAAGTGGGACGGCAAGGAGCAGATCGGCTTTGACGCGAACAAATACGTGGATTCTATATATAAGTATGTAGCGATCCCAGAGGTAGGAGGCTTTGTTGAAGAGGCGATAACAAACGCGGCATCCGACCTCGACGTCGACAGTGATACTTACAGCCTGCTCAAGCCGAAAGCCGCAAAGGTCAAAAATACAAGCATCAAGCTCAAATGGTCAAAGGCGAAAGGCGCCAGTAAATACATCGTCTACGGCAACCTCTATGGCAACAAATACAAATTCGTCAAGATCAAGTCCACCGGCAGCAAGTCCTGCACCGTTAAGAAGATCGCCGGCAAGAAGCTCAAAAAAGGCAAATACTACAAGTTCCTGATAATCGCCCTCGGCTCCGGCAACAAAGCCGTCGCGTCTTCGCCCATCCTCTACGTCGCGACGGCCGGCAGCAAGAAGGCCGGAAACTACGCCAAGATAACGACCAAGGCCAAGAAGAACAAAGTCACGGTCAAGCGTGGCAAGAAATTCAAGCTCGCCGCAGCAGCAAAAGCCCCGGCAAAACAGAAAGTAAAGAAGATCGTTGATATCAGATACGAGAGCACCAAGCCTGCAATTGCCACAGTCGATGCGCGCGGCATAATCAAGGGCATCAAGAAAGGCAAATGCTACGTGTACGCTTTTGCACAGAACGGACTTGCGGTCAAGATAAAAGTAACCGTAAAATAACTCAAATCTATTGCCATTAGCGCGTTTTGAGATTATCATTTAAGTGGCGGTAAAACCGCCTGCCATTTCAAATGCGAATTATCTGATCTCCTATGGGAAGGAGGTGATACATCATGATGAACTGCGACAGTTATGACCCTCACAGTCGACGGCGGGATACATACAACATATCAATGCCGGCGCTCGGGATCACGGGTCCGAAAGAGCGGTCGGCAGAATACACGGTAAGTGATGTGTCACTTCCCTTGCGCTCATGACGTGTCCATGACGTTGCGGCGCGAGCCTCTTTGTTTGTATGTATGCCCCTGTCTGCGGCAGGGGCTTTTTCTTGACTGACGACTATCCATCCGAACCATCGACATGAAAAGCTTTGTGAAAGGAGGATAGCGAAATGAACAGAGATATCCTTAGCAGAGACATTCTCAGCACAGAAAAGTTCGATAACGAGATTATCAGCCTCATCAGGAGCAATCAGTCTCCCGGCATCATCAGAGAAAAACTCGACGATTACCACGAAAACGACATTGCGCGTATCTTGGAAGACCTCGAGCCGAAAGACAGAAAAAAACTATATAACATCGCCGATCCGGAGATGCTCGGCGGTATTTTCGAGTACCTTGAAGAGGATGACGCAGCAGGCTTTCTTGATGAAATGGACATCAAAAAGGCTTGCGACGTCGTATCCTGGCTGGAAGCCGACACCGCGGTCGAGATACTTAAAAACATAAACAGGGAAAAGAGAAAACTCATCATCGATTCTCTCGACCCGGAAACGCGGAACAGTATCAACCTGATCGCAGCTTATGACGACGATGAGATAGGCAGCCGCATGACGACCAACCTGATCGTCATCACTAAAGATCTTGACATCAAACAGGCGATGCGCGAGCTCGTGAGGCAGGCGGAGGAAAACGACAATATCTCGACGATTTTCGTCACTGATGACAAAAAAGTCTTTTACGGCGCTATCGACCTGAAAGACCTGATCATCGCCAGAAAAGACAACAAACTGGAAGACCTGGTCGTCACCGCTTTCCCATACGTTTACGCGGACGAAGACATCGATGACTGCCTGGAAAAACTGAAGGAGTATTCGGAGGACTCAGTTCCGGTGCTCGATGATTCCAACAGGCTCCTTGGCGTAATCACATCGCAGAACATCATAGAAGTAGTTGATGACGAACTCAGTGAAGACTACGTCAAACTCGCCGGTCTTATCGCTGAGGAAGATTTGAACGAACCGCTCGGACTCAGTCTCAAGAAAAGGCTCCCCTGGCTGGTGATACTCCTCTTCCTCGGTCTCGGGGTTTCCTGCGTGGTCGGTATTTTTGAAGTCGTGGTCGCAAAGCTCACTCTTATCATGGCCTTCCAATCGCTGATCCTCGACATGTCCGGTAACGTCGGCACCCAGTCACTCGCTGTGACGATCAGAGTCCTGGTCGACGAGCAGCTGACCGCCGGCGACAAGCTTCGTCTGGTGTTCAAAGAAATGCGGGTCGGGCTTTGTAACGGACTGCTGCTCGGCGTGCTGTCGTTCTTCGCGATCGGCCTGTATCTGCATATCTTTGCGGGAAAAGAGTGGCTTTTCTCTATGCTCGTTTCCGGCTGCGTAGGCGGCGCGCTGCTCCTCGCGATGCTGATATCGAGCGTGGTCGGAACGCTGATCCCGATGTTCTTCAAGAAGATCAATGTTGACCCCGCGGTCGCGTCAGGTCCGCTGATCACCACAGTTAACGACCTGGTCGCTGTCGTCACCTACTATGGGATGAGTTTCCTGCTGCTGATACAGGCATTCCACCTGGCATAAGATTATGGCAAACGGCGCTCGAGCAATCATCTGATTATCCCTTTCGTTTTGGAATTAGGGCGATGCTCGGCAACCTGATTATCCCTTTCGTTTATATAGCGCAAAAGGGATAATGCTTTCAACATTCTTACGGTGTCACCACCGGCTAACACGGATAAAACCTGTTGCAGCAGGGTCGGCATGCCTTAGAAACGTTGAAATCATTATCCCTTTTGTTATATATGTGGATTTAGGATAATCGTGCGTTTACGACTATTTCACCGTCACTTTGATCTTGACCGAAAGACCGCTCTGCGAGTATACATATACCACACAGCTGCCCTTCTTGATGCCTTTGATCACGCCTTTCTTGTTCACCGTCGCGATCGCTGTGTTCGATGATTCGTACATGAGCGCGCGGTGCTTCTTGATCTTGATGCCCTTCTTTGCAGTCTGCTTGGCTGCCAGCTTGAACGTCTTCTTGGCCTTGACCGTAACTTTGTTCTTCTTGGCTTTCGTAGTGATCTTGGCCGTGTTGCCGTTCTTTCCGCCCGCGGACGCAACATGGACAGTCTTGGAAGTCGATACTACGCAGTTGCCCGAGTCGAGCGCTACGATCATGAACTTATAGTATGTACCCTTCGCGACTTTAGCGCCGGCGACGTTCTTGATGTTGAAGGTCTTGCCGGAAGTAGTCGTGATCTTCTTCATCTTATTGCCTTTGCCGCATTTGTTTCCGTAGATCACATAGGTCTTGGCGCCGGGAGCTGCTGCCCATGCGAGTTTGATGGATGTCTTGGTCTGTTTCGTCGAC
>JAFOKI010000257.1 GCA_017419895.1 Eubacterium sp.
ACTACCAGGATAGCTCCGTCCATCTGAGCTGCTCCAGTGATCATGTTCTTTACGTAGTCGGCGTGTCCCGGGCAGTCTACGTGTGCGTAGTGTCTGTTCGGTGTCTCGTACTCTACGTGCGCTGTCGAGATGGTGATTCCTCTTTCCTTCTCTTCCGGCGCCTTGTCGATCTGGTCGAACGCTACGTCTGTTCCCAGTCCGTACTTTCTGTTCAGTACGGATGTGATAGCCGCTGTCAGGGTTGTTTTACCATGGTCTACGTGGCCGATGGTTCCGATGTTGATATGCGGCTTGGTTCTTTCAAACTTCTGCTTTGCCATTTTACTTTTCCTCCATTATTCGTGCCCCGGTGTTTTATCCCGTCCCGGGGACTGATGAGAAATATTGTTTACTTTATTTTCCTACAACCTTATCCTTGAGGTTTTCAGGCAGTTTGTCGAAGTGGTCCATCTGCATTACATATGTACCACGTCCCTGAGTCTTGGAGCGCAGGTCTGTAGCGTAACCGAACATCTGCGAGAGCGGAACCATCGCTTTGATGGTTACTGTACCCTTATCCATGTCCGATCCTTCAATACGTCCTCTGCGGCCTGAGAGGTCGCCGATGACGTCTCCCATGTATTCATCCGGAACCGTTACCTCAACCTTGAAAATAGGCTCGAGCAATACCGGAGCGGCTTTCTGGGCCGCTTCCCTGAATGCCATGGAAGCAGCGACTTTAAACGCCATTTCTGACGAGTCTACTTCGTGATAAGATCCGTCGTAGAGCTCGACGCCGACGTCCACGACCTGATAACCCGCAACCGGGCCGGTCTCCATCGCCTGTTTGATACCTTCCTCAATAGGTCCAAAGTATTCTTTCGGGATAGCTCCTCCTACGATGTTGTTTACGAACTCGAAGCCCTCTCCCGGATCTCTCGGATAAACGCGGATCTTGACATGTCCGTACTGTCCGTGTCCACCCGACTGTTTCGCGTACTTGTGATCGACATCCGCAGTCTTTGTAATAGTTTCCTTGTACGATACCTGCGGTTTTCCTACGTTCGCTTCTACCTTGAATTCACGGAGCAGACGGTCAACTATGATCTCCAGATGGAGCTCGCCCATTCCGGCGATGATCGTCTGACCTGTGTCTTCATTGGTATATGTACGGAACGTCGGATCTTCCTCAGCGAGCTTGCTGAGAGCAATGCCCATCTTTTCCTGACCGGCTTTTGTTCTCGGCTCGATCGCGATCTCGATAACGGGATCGGGGAATTCCATCGATTCCAGTACGATTTCATGATTTTCGTCACAAAGCGTGTCGCCGGTAGTAGTGTTTCTGAGACCGACTGCAGCCGCTATGTCGCCCGAATAGACCTTGCTGATCTCTTCGCGCTTATTGGCATGCATCTGCAGTATTCTTCCGATCCTCTCTTTTCCGCCTTTTACGGAATTGTAGACATACGATCCGGAATCGAGTGTTCCGGAGTATACACGGAAGAACGCGAGCTTTCCTACAAACGGGTCAGTCATGATCTTGAACGCGAGCGCCGCGAACGGTGCATCGTCGCTTGCAGGTCTTTCATCCTCTTCGCCTGTCTCGGGATTGATACCTTTGATGGGCGGGATATCGACCGGAGCCGGCATGAAATCGATGATGCCGTCGAGCAGCATCTGTACGCCTTTGTTTTTGTAAGCGGAACCGCAGAACACCGGAACCATCTCGTTCGCTATCGTCTGCTTTCTGATGACGGCCTTGATCTCATCGATGGTGATATCTTCACCTTCGAGGTATTTCATCATGAGATCCTCGTCACATTCAGCGACTGCTTCCAACAGGTTTCCGTGCCATTCTTCGGCAAGATCCGCCATTTCTTCCGGGATTTCGATTTCGTCGATCTGTGTTCCCAGATCATCCTCGTAGATCTCGGCTTTCATTCTTACCAGGTCGATGATGCCGCGGAAAGTCTCCTCGGCTCCGATCGGAAGCTGCAGCACGATCGGATTAGCTTTGAGTCTGTCCTTAACCTGGTCGATGACTTTGTAAAAATCGGCGCCCATGACGTCCATTTTGTTAACAAAGATCATCCTCGGTACTCCGTACTTTTCGGCCTGTCTCCATACTGTCTCGGACTGCGGCTCAACTCCGCCCTTCGCAGCCAGTACGGTTACTGCTCCGTCAAGCACTTTCAGCGATCTTTCGACCTCTACGGTGAAATCGACGTGTCCTGGCGTGTCGATGATATTGATCCTGTGGTCTTTCCAGAAAGCAGTCGTTGCGGCAGATGTTATCGTTATGCCGCGCTCTTTCTCCTGCTCCATCCAGTCCATCTGTGACGCGCCGTCATGTGTTTCACCGATTTTGTGTGTTTTACCGGTGTAAAACAGGATACGTTCTGTACAAGTCGTCTTGCCAGCATCGATGTGAGCCATGATCCCGATATTTCTCGTTCTTTCCAACGGGAATTCTCTTCCAGCCATGTTCTTATCCTTTCATCAGATGCGGAAATGCGCAAACGCCTTGTTGGCTTCTGCCATCTTGTGAGTATCCTCTCTCCTCTTAACGCTGGCACCAGTGTTGTTGGCTGCATCCATCAACTCTTTTGCAAGGCGCTCAGCCATTGTTCTCTCACCTCTAGCTCTTGTGAACTTGGTGAGCCATCTCAGCGCGAGAGTCTGGCGTCTTGCCGGACGAACTTCTACAGGTACCTGATAGTTCGCTCCACCGACACGTCTGGCCTTGACTTCCAGCTGAGGCATAATGTTGTTCATTGCTTTTTCAAATACTTCCAGCGGCTCCTGGCCTGTGGTTTCCTTGATCTGATCAAAAGCTGTATAAACGATGTTCTGCGCAACGCTCTTTTTACCGTCGAGCATGATGCTGTTTATGAGCTTCGATACTACCACACTGCCGTAAACAGGATCCGGAAGTACTTCCCTTTTCGGTGTTTTACCTTTTCTTGGCACAACAATTCCTCCCTTTTCATTGTAATATCTGTCTTCGCTCTTTTTTACAAAGAGTTACTCTGGGAAAGTCTCCCCGCACGTTCGCGGATCGACTTCCAAGTCGATTACGGGGGTACTCACGGGCTTTTGGCGGCTGTGCCGCTGCCCGTCCGGCGCACTCAATATGTAATAGAAACTATTGCCATTCATATCAAGGGCACGATCGTTCCCGATCGAACTTGTTTGAGATACGTCTTTTTACTTCTTGACCTTAGGACGTTTCGCACCGTATTTGGAGCGAGCCTTGAGTCTGTTGGCTACGCCGGCCGTATCAAGCGTACCTCTGATGATGTGGTATCTGACACCCGGAAGGTCTTTTACTCTTCCGCCACGGATGAGAACGACACTGTGCTCCTGGAGATTGTGACCAATTCCCGGAATGTATGCCGATACTTCGATACCGTTTGTCAGACGCACTCTGGCGACTTTTCTAAGAGCCGAATTCGGCTTCTTGGGGGTCACTGTCTTGACGGATGTGCACACACCACGCTTCTGGGGTGAATTGATGTCGGTAGCTACTCTTTTGAGAGAGTTCATACCTTTACCAAGTGCCGGAGCACCCGACTTTTTGACAGCAGTCTGTCTGCCCTCGCGTACTAATTGATTGATAGTAGGCATTCGTTTCTCCTTTCTTCAAAGATTTTGTTTCTCCCTAATAAGCGCACAAAAACAATACGCCCTTAGGCAGAGCTAAAGTTGATTTTATCACAAGGATATCGCCTTTGCAACTGTATTTTTCGCGGATTTTGCAACTATTTTTCTTCTATTCCTGTGCCCCCGCATACTCTGTTCTGTTCATCCAAATAAGCTTCGCATGAGTCGTTCTCCCGGCACAAAGACAAAAGCCGCCAGCCCCGTAAGGCTGACGGCTTGCTTTGTTACATAAGATCACTTATTCAGCATCGACAGGTTCGTCGGGAATCACAAGTTCACTTGAACCGGGCATGAAATCATCCATGTCCGCGTACTCATCAGCCGCGCGGTCTCTCGCGACAGCTTCCGGGCTCTTGGAATCCGGACGGATCTTCTCGTCGCTGATGCGTTTTTTCTTGAACGAATTCATCAGTTCGGTGTTCTCACCGTAATCGACTTCGATGTCGTTGTACTGTTTCATGCCGGTTCCTGCAGGAATCAGTTTACCGATGATGACGTTCTCCTTCAGGCCTGCCAGGTGGTCAGTCTTGCCCTTGAGAGCCGCGTCAGCAAGTACACGCGGTGTCTCCTGGAACGAAGCCGCCGACAGGAACGAATCAGTCGCGAGGGAAGCCTTTGTGATACCGAGAAGCACTCTCGAGTATTCAGCCGGCTCTCCGCCTTCTGCCGCTGCCTGTTCATTTGCCTGATCGATCTCCGTGATGCTGTACAATCCTCCCGGAAGCAGGTTGGTGTCTCCGGACTTCTTGATCTTGTACTTGGACAGCATCTGGCTTACGATGACCTCAATATGTTTGTCGTTGATGTCAACACCCTGGTCACGGTATACCTTCTGGCATTCGCTGAGGAGGTAATCGTATACGCCTTTTACTCCCTTGAGAGCAAATATGTCATGCGGGCTGAGCGGACCTTCTGTCAGGTTCGATCCGGCTTCCACCGTATCTCCTGTTCTGACTTCTATCTTGGCTCCGTACGGAATCTCGTAAGATACCTGTTTTTCTTCGCCTGTCTTGACATCGACACCGGTAATCACGATCTCGCTCGTGTTGTCCGTCTTCTGATGGATCTCTGTTACCTGTCCGTCGAGTCCGCAGATCTGAGCGATACCCTTAGGCTTACGGGCTTCGAAAAGCTCCTCTACTCTCGGAAGACCCTGAGTGATGTCGCTTCCTGCAACACCGCCCGTATGGAACGTTCTCATTGTGAGCTGCGTACCCGGTTCTCCGATCGACTGAGCGGCGATGATACCAACCGCTTCACCGATATTCACGTCTTCTCCCGTTGCCAGGTTTCTTCCGTAGCACTTCGCGCAGACGCCGATCTTGCTTCTGCAGGTCATGACGGAGCGGATCTTGACAGTCTTGATACCGCGTTTTTCAATCGTGCGCGCGGCATCGTCACTGATCGTCTCGTTCTTGACAGCAAGGACTTCACCGGTTTCTGGATCGATCACATCTTCTGCGGCAGTTCTTCCCGCAATACGCTCGCTGAGCGGCTCTATCGTGGATTCAGAACCGTTGCTGCTGACGGAAACAAATTCGCTTACTTCTATACCGTCATCGGTACCGCAGTCGAACTCCCTTACGATAACGTTATGGGAAACGTCTACGAGACGACGTGTAAGATATCCCGAGTCGGCTGTACGAAGAGCTGTGTCCGTAAGTCCCTTTCTGGCTCCGTTGGAGGAGATGAAGTATTCGAGG
>JAFOKI010000258.1 GCA_017419895.1 Eubacterium sp.
GATCTCGTATTTATAGATCTCTGCGGACGCAGCCTGAAGTCCGGATTCAAACTGTTTATAAACTGGTCTTACCGCAGCCCAGTAATCCGAGATCACCTGAAGTCCGTCCGGATCTATTCCTGTATCGCGCTCGTCATTCTGGAGCGCTGCAACGATAGTGTTGAGCGCCGGCTGAGACGTAAGGCCAGACATGCTGTTTATCGCAGCGTCGACTATATCGACACCGGCTTCCGTTGCCATGAGCAGTGTTGCAACTCCGTTTCCGCTCGTATCGTGCGTATGGAGATGGACCGGGATACCGATTTCCTGTTTGAGTTCGCTTATCAGCTTCTTGGCGGCCATCGGCTTGAGAAGTCCCGACATATCCTTTATAGCAAGGATATGAGCGCCGCGTTTTTCAAGTTCTTTTGCCATGCGTACGTAATACTTGAGGTCGTATTTTGTCCTGCTGGCATCCAGGATGTCTCCCGTGTAGCACATTGTGGCTTCCGCGATCTTGCCCTGGTTAAGGACTTCGTCAAGCGCGACTTCCATTCCGGGAATCCAGTTCAGCGAGTCAAACACCCTGAACACGTCGATGCCGGAAAGCGCTGACTGTTTTACGAACTCGCGTATGACGTTATCCGGATAGTTCTTGTAGCCTACGGCGTTCGCGCCGCGGAGCAGCATCTGGAAGAGTACGTTCGGGATTCTCTCCCTGAGCACTCTGAGACGTTTCCACGGTGATTCCTTGAGGAACCTGTAAGCCGTGTCGAATGTCGCTCCGCCCCACATCTCAAGTGAGAAGAAATCCTGTCCGTAGAGAGCTGTTGCCGGCGCAATTTTCATCATATCGACCGTACGCATACGCGTTGCGACGAGCGATTGCTGCGCGTCTCGCATCGTTGTATCGGTAAACAATAATTTTTTCTGGTCGAGAACCCATTTCGATACATATTCCGGACCATACTGATCGAGCAGCTGTTTAGTTCCGGACAGTTTGTTGATCTCTTCCGGCGGAATATGCGGGAATTTTGGCACGTCGAATTCAGGCTTTCCTTCTTTTGCTTCGTTGACGTATTTGTTCCCGAGGAACTTGAGCACTTTAAGCTCTTTATCTTCGACAGAAGCGATCTGCATGAGCTCCGGATTGTGCGCGATGAATCCGGTATCGCATTCACCTGCTTTGAAAACCGGATGCTGGAGCACGTTTACAAGGAAACCGATATTTGTCTTAACGCCCTTTATCTGCGTCTCCCTGAGAGCCCTTATGGCTTTTCTCCTCGCGTCGTCGAATGTGCGCCCATAGGACGAAACCTTTACGAGCAGGCTGTCGTAATACGGACTAACTTCAGAACCGGTGAATCCGTTTCCACCGTCTAGCCTGATGCCGAAACCGGAGGCACTCCTGTAAACATCGATCGTTCCCGTATCAGGCGCGAAACCGTTCTCGGGATCCTCCGTTGTTATCCTGCATTGGATCGCGTAGCCGCGCTGCGTTATCTCGTCCTGGGATCTGATGCCGATCTTGTCGGAATCGAGCGTATACCCCTGGGCGATCCTTATCTGAGCCTGGACGATATCGATGCCTGTAACTAGCTCCGTTACGGTATGCTCTACCTGGATCCTCGGGTTCATTTCTATGAAATAATGATTTCCTTCTTTATCAAGCAGGAACTCGACGGTGCCTGCGCTCCTGTAGTTTACCGCGCGGGCGATCTTGAGCGCGTCATCGCAGATGGCGCGCCTTTGTTCATCGGTAAGACAAAGCGAAGGCGTGAACTCCACGACTTTCTGATGGCGTCTCTGTATCGAACAGTCACGCTCGAACAGATGCACGACATTCCCTTCTTTGTCACCGAGGATCTGGACCTCTATGTGCTTCGGATCCTCAATGTATTTTTCGATAAAGATATCTGTGCTGCCGAAAGCTTTCTGCGATTCGCTCCTGGCGTTTCTGTATTCGCTGACTATATCGTCAACACTTCTGACGACACGCATACCACGGCCGCCGCCGCCTGCCGCAGCCTTAAGCATTACGGGATAACCGATTTCCTTTGCGATTTTAACGACTTCTTCTTCAGATTCGATCGTTTTATCGACACCGGGAACTGTTTTTACTCCAACGCTGTGAGCGACTTCCTTTGATTTCACCTTATCGCCCAATGCGTTCATCATCTCAGCGGTAGGACCTATAAATTCAATGCCAGCTTCTTCGCAAGCCTTGGCAAAATCGGGATTCTCGGAAAGAAAACCATATCCCGGATGGATAGCGTCTACGCCTTTTGCCTTAGCCAGTGAAATGATCTCGTCGTAGCCGAGATACGCGGCGACAGGCGATTTGCCTTTACCAATGATATATGACTCATCAGCCTTAGTTCTGAACAGTGATTTCTTATCCTCAACGGAATACACCGCTACGGTCCTTATACCGAGCTCTTTGCACGCACGGAACACGCGGATCGCGATCTCGCCGCGGTTTGCCACGAGCACTCTCTTGAATTTCTTTATGTCTGCCATGTTATTTCTCCCTGTTTCTCTTAGCTGCGTTGAATGCTCTTCTTCTGTCAAGCTCATGCAGAAGTTTTTTCCTGAGACGTATGTCATCCGGTGTTATCTCTACAAGTTCGTCATCCGCAATGAATTCTAGCGCTTCTTCAAGCGAGAATACCCTCGGCGGAGTTAGCTTGATCGTGTCATCGGAACCCGCGGCTCTCATGTTGCTGACCTTTTTTGCTTTACACGGGTTTACTTCCATGTCGTCGCTTCTTGCGTTCATACCCACGATCATACCCTCGTAAACATGGGTACCCGGCGATACGAACATCTGGACTCTTTCCTGGATATTGAAAATCGCGTAAGGAGTGCAGTTCCCTTCTTCAATGGCGATCGCGACGCCGTTCACTCTTCCCGGGATGTCACCTTTGTGCGGTTCAAAATCGAAGAAACGCATCTCCATCGTACCTTCGCCATGGGTATCGTTTATAAATTCAGACCTGTAACCGAGAAGCCCGCGCGTCGGAACATGATACTCAAGCCTTGTATATCCGTTCTCGGATGCCATCTTGACCATCATGCCTTTTCGCATATTGAGTTTGGAAATCACACTCCCGACGTATTGGTCCGGAGCCGATACAACGACCTCTTCGACCGGTTCAAGCAGCCTTCCGCTGCCATCGCGATGCATGATAACTTCCGGTTTCGACACCGCGAGTTCATAGCCTTCGCGCCTCATATTTTCTATCAGTATCGACAGATGGAGCTCACCTCTTCCCGAGACTTTGAAGCAGTCTGTCGTATCTGTCTCCTCGACACGAAGCCCGACATTGACCTCCAGTTCTTTCATGAGGCGGTCTCTGATATGGCGCGAAGTCACGTACTTCCCGACCTTCCCGGCGAACGGCGATGTGTTGACCATGAAATCCATAGAAAGCGTAGGTTCTTCGATACTGATCATCTCCATGGCTTCCGGATTATCGGGATCGCAGATCGTTTCACCGATAGAAATATTCGAGATACCCGAAACCACGACAATGTCGCCACATTCTGCCTGAGGCACTACGGTGCGCTTCAGTCCGCGGTAGACAAACACCTGATTGATTTTCTGCATCTCTACCGATCCGTCACGCTTTGTTACCGCGACCTGCTGACCTTCCTTCAGGATGCCGCGCGTCAGTCTGCCGATGCCAAGCCTTCCGATATAGTCATCGTAAGCCAGTGTCGACACCTGCATCTGGGCGGGTTCGTCCCTCAAATCGGGATAAGATTCGCAGTGCTCGATGATCGTGTCGAGCAGCGGGCTTATGTCAAGTCCGCCGAAGCCTTCCGGCGTGTGCTTCATCTTGCCTGCGCCTTCGCCGACAGTCACGAACTCAGCCTCTTTCGGGTCGCGTACCGCGATCCCCTGCCTCGCGATACCGTAAAGTATCGGGAAATCAAGCTGGTCATCGTTCGCTTCAAGGTCCATGAAAAGCTCGTAGACCTCGTCAACTACCTCATCTATCCTCGCGTCTTTTTTATCTATCTTGTTAATGAAGAGTATCGGATTAACACCCTGCTCGAGCGATTTGCTAAGTACAAAACGCGTCTGCGGCATCGGGCCTTCACTCGAATCCACGAGCAGGATGACCGTGTCGACGGTCTTCATGATACGTTCGACTTCAGATGAAAAATCAGCATGTCCCGGCGTATCGACGATATTGATCTTTACGCCGTCATGCATGATAGAACAATTCTTTGAATATATGGTGATCCCGCGTTCACGCTCAATATCGTCCGAATCCATCACGCAGTCGACGACTTCCTCATTCTCCCTGAACACATTGCTCTGGCTCAGGAACGCGTCGACGAGCGTCGATTTACCCGCGTCTACGTGCGCGATCACCGCGATATTAATTATCTTCTGTTTTTCTGCCATAAAACCTCTGAAGCTCCATTTATGCTTTACCGTAAGCCCCTGCCCTCATGACAAAGCGCTCCGCGGTTTGTCCACTTATGCAACAAAGCCGCTCCGCGGGCGACTTTGTAATACCATCTTAATCGTTCTTCCTGAGCGGGAAATACGGGATGTCAGCGACCTTGAACAGCTTGGCAGCCATTGAACCCGGGAATTTGCCCCGCCTTGTTTTGAACGCTTCGACATATGTGTTGTAATTGTTCCCGAATACCGTTATGCCCCTGTCGGTATCCGCGAGTTCACTCTTGATGTGTTTGTAATCTGCACTCTCAGCTAACTCGCTTATGCTGTCACACGCATTGGTAAGAGCTGTTATCGCGTCGGCAAGTATGCCTTCTTTCTCTATTCTCTCACCGATTTTTTCAGTGCTGTCGATCACCTGTTTGGCGTTCCTGAGCGCGTCTACTTTTTCCTGGTCTGCTTTTCCTTCGGCATTTTCAATCAGATCGTTCACCAGACTGTTTCTCTTGCTGAGATATCCCTCCATCATGGTGAAAGCATCGACCGCTCTGTTCTTGGCATCTACCAGCCTGGAATGCTGATTGATGATAAACACGGATATTACTGTAAGCGCGAACGCTATCGCGGCTCCAAGTCTTGCCTGTGCGTAATGTCCCATATCTCTACCTCATTATTACTCCGGTATAATTCTCCAATCGACCGGTTCTTCACCGTTTGATACAAGGAAATCATTTGCTCTGGAAAAATACTTCCCGCCGAAAAAGCCTTTGTATGCCGAGAGCGGACTCGGGTGAGCGCTCTCAATAACCAGATGCCATGGGTTCGTAATAAGGCTGTGCTTGTTTCTCGCGTTTCTTCCCCAGAGGATGAATACGACCGGCTTTTCTCTTTCGTTTAACAGCGATATGATCCTGTCGGTGAGGAGTTCCCAGCCTTTTCCCGCGTGCGAATTCGCATGGTGCGCCCGGACGGTCAGGACCGTATTGAGAAGCAGCACTCCCGAATGCGCCCATGATGCCAGATAGCCGTAATCCATCGGCGGAGGCTGGATCCCAAGATCCCCCTGGAGTTCTTTGAAAATGTTCACGAGCGACGGCGGCTGAATGATTCCCGGCTTTACCGAAAAAGACATGCCGTGCGCCTGCCCCGGTTCGTGATACGGATCCTGTCCGAGAATGACGACCTTCACATCACTGTACGGTGTGGCTTTCAGTGCGTTGAATATGTCGTACATGTCCGGGTATACAGTGTATGATTTGTATTCCTCGATCAGGAACTGCCTGAGCCCCAGATAATACGGTTTCCTGAATTCATTCTCAAGAAGCCCGTCCCAATCATTCCCTATATGTACCATTCCGCCTCCGAATTGTACAAATTTCACAAAAACCTTATTAATTTTACCACAAAACCCGTTTCAATAATAGAGTCTATTATCGTTTGTATGGTATAATATCGATACACGTTATGCACTGAATTAGCAAGGAGAAACGATCAATGAACGATATCGAACGCGCTGTAATAACGGTAGTCGGAGATGACCGCGTCGGCATACTCGCGAAGTCCGCGACGGAAGTTGCCAATGTTAACGGTAATATAATCAATGTAAACCAGACCGTACTCGACGGTTTCTTCACAATGACGATGATCATCGACATCACAAAGCTTACCACAAGTCTCGATGAACTCCGTCAGCGCATAGAAACCAAGCTCCCCGGGATGAAAATACACTGCATGCATGAGAACATTTTCAATGCAATGCACACGATCTGATCAAGTACTTATACCGGAGGCTCAAAATGCTTACTATTGATAACATAATGGAAACGGTCAACATGATCCAGAACGAAAATCTGGACATAAGGACCATAACCATGGGGATCTCGCTCATAGACTGCGCGGACTCGGATATTGACGCGTCCTGCAGGAAACTCCGCGAGAAGATCTTAAGACGCGCAGACAAGCTCGTCTCTACCGGTGAAGACCTCGAGCTGAAATACGGCATCCCAATCGTAAACAAGAGGATATCCGTTACACCGATATCGCTGCTCGCAGGCGTTTCGGGCGGTGATCCCGTTAAGTACGCGCGCGTGCTCGACGAAGTTGCGGCTATAGTCGGAGTCGACTTCATCGGCGGTTTCTCGGCGCTCGTGCACCGCGGCTTCAGCGCCGGTGACAGAGAGCTCATCGCGGCGATCCCGCAGGCTCTCGCCGAAACAAATATAGTATGCTCGTCTGTAAATATCGGTTCGACAAAGGCCGGCATAAACATGGACGCCGTCCGCCTGATGGGCCAGACTATCGTCAAAGCTGCCGAGCTTACAAAGGACCGCAACTGCATCGCCGATGCCAAGCTCGTTGTGTTCTGCAACGCTGTTGAAGACAACCCGTTCATGGCAGGCGCGTTCCACGGTATCGGAAATGCCGACGTCGCTGTCAGCACAGGTGTATCCGGTCCCGGAGTCGTACGCTCCGTGCTCGCTGCTATGCCTGACGACGCGCCGCTCGATGTTGTCGCTGAAGAGATCAAAAAGACCGCATTCAAGATCACGAGAGTCGGTCAGCTGATAGGCAACGAGGCCGCAAAACTCCTTAACGCGGAGTTCGGTATTGTGGACCTTTCGCTTGCGCCGACACCGGCCATCGGCGATTCGGTAGCTCACATAATAGAAGAGATCGGAATCGAAAAATGCGGAGGATGCGGAACTACCGCTGCCCTCGCCCTTCTCAACGACGCAGTCAAAAAAGGCGGCCTGATGGCATCCTCAAGCGTCGGCGGGCTTTCCGGAGCATTCATCCCCGTATCGGAAGACGAAGGAATGATCTCAGCAGCGAGAGACGGTTCCCTCTCCATCGAAAAACTGGAAGCTATGACAGCTGTCTGCTCTGTAGGACTCGATATGATCGTCCTCCCGGGCGATACGACTGCAGACGTCATCTCTGCACTGATTGCCGACGAAGCCGCGATAGGAATGGTCAACAACAAGACAACCGCTGTCAGAGTCATCCCCGCTATCGGAAAATCAGAAGGTGAAGATCTCGACTTCGGCGGACTTCTCGGTTCAGGTCCTGTCATGCCGATCAGAAAAGAATCACCCGCCAAGATGATCGCGCGCGGAGGACGCATTCCCGCGCCAATACACAGTCTGAGGAACTGACACTGCGTTTAACAAAGCTCACAAACTGCCGCATATGTATGTGCGGCAGTTTTTGTGTCAGGCGTATGACAAGACCCGCCGAGCGATTTCCGCAAGCGCAGGTACTGCGCTGAGGACCAAGCGATGGGGTTTTGCCATACGCATGGCATACTAAAACCGCCGAAACAGACTTGTATCGGCGGTTTGTATTCTTTGTTAAACGCAGTGTCAGAACGAAAGCTTTCCGATGTAATTCGAC
>JAFOKI010000036.1 GCA_017419895.1 Eubacterium sp.
AACTCGAACCTGACATCTCCGATTATCTCGCTAATCTGATCAAACAAAGAGATCACCGCGGTCCATACCTGCAGCATGACGTTCGCGGAATCGCCGAGACCTTCAGTCCTCTGCCGTTTTTCCGCCCTGCTTATCATTGACTGGACATCGAGATCCTTCTCAAGGAATGCTCTGAACGCACGTATGAATTCCGCGTTTGTCTGGCGTCTATACACTATTTTCTCGAGCGGAACGAACACGGACATAGCGCGCTGCCTCATCGTTTCGAGTTTTGCCAGTCCGTCTTCCCCGTATTCAAAAGTTCCTTTTTCAAAACGCTTTTTCCACATCATCCCATTGATGCGGTACTTGATCGCGTAGTCCTCAAGCTGCTCGGTCTCTTCCGGCGGTACCGGCGCGAATCCGGTTTTGAGTGTTCTGAAAATGTCGTCACGTCTGTAGCGCTTCCGTACCGCCTCAAGGAGCGATATAAGGAATACCGCGATCCCCGAATCAAGGATATTCCGGCGCATGTCAACAAAAAGATCTATTCCATATTCCTCGAACACGCGCGCGATTATCGGAGTGCGGGTTTGCTGATCGTTGCAGATGATTTCTATGTCGCTCAGACGGAAGCCTTTGTCGCGCATCAGTGACAAAGCGAACGCTGCCGCTGACTCGGCTTCTCTGTAAACATTCGCCGACTCCGAAAGGACCAGACCTTCCGGCGAGCCCTTTTCAGTCCATGGCAACACAGACCAAAGCCCCTGCTCTACCATGCGCACTCCCGCCGGCCTCGTCACCGGGTATCCCATGATTTCCGCGACATTCCCTGTCGGCACACCGGCCTCGGCAGCGGCACTCCGCAGCTTGCCGATCACCTGCTTTGTAAGATCGAACAAAGCCTCATCGGCCGACATCATGTCGCACGTCATCACCACATTGGTATCCGCAGCCGCGCGCATGACCGCTGTCAACGCGGCAAGATCTTTCGGCGAAAACGTGTCAAAGCCGTATACCCAGACCGACGAACCAATTACCTTATCCGACTCCCCGAGAAGCGAGACAGCCAGGTCGCGCCTGTCTTCCGAATCGGTGAATTTACCTTCTGTTTCCTTTTCGTATTCCTCAAATATGTGAGCAATATCCGCGAGTTTTCCAGCAAGGAGCGGTCTTCCGGAGACTGTTTCCGGCATAGACCTGAGCATTTCGGGAGTCACGTTGTACTGCTTGAGCTGCGTGATGAGCTCGCTGATTTTTTCTATAAAAGCGGCAGAACCGGATTTCCCGCCGTACACCAGGAGGTCGTCTGTTTCTTCCTTAAGGATCTTGGTAAGAAGCATCTGGCGGCCGTATTTATTTATGAAAACACGGTCAGCTTCCGGACGTCCCTTAAGCGCCGCGTCGCAAAGATGCGAAATGCTGTATATATCAAGACCCAGGAGCGAATCGACGTCGAGGTAGCGGAATGCTTCTTTTTCAGCTTCCACCGTGTACTGATCCGGCACAATAACAAGAACGCGGCTATTCGGTCCGTAGCCGCGCTCCCTTATCCTGTCATACATGAACTTTTCTTTGTCGACGCTCTCACGAGCGTAGTAGATGTTCAGCATTGTTTTAGAGTTGTTTGAGTTCCTCGTTTATGAACACGTCCAGATCGCCGTCCATTACTGCCTGGACATTTCCGACTTCCGCGCCGGTACGATGATCCTTTACCATAGTATATGGCTGGAAAACATACGACCGGATCTGCGAGCCCCAGGCGATTTGCGAGAAGTCGCCTTTCAACTCTTTCAGGGTCTCCTTGTGCTCACGTTCTTTAAGTTCAGTAAGCTTGGCGAACAGGATGCGCATCGCGACTTCCCTGTTCTGATGCTGGCTTCTCTCGTTCTGGCACGTAACAACGATGTTCGTCGGAAGGTGTGTTATCCTTATGGCCGAGTCGGTTTTGTTTACATGCTGGCCGCCCGCGCCACTCGATCTGTATGTGTCTATCCTTATGTCTTCAGGATCGATTTCGACCGAGAGGTCTTCTTCTATCTGCGGCATTACCTCGATCGAAGCGAAAGAAGTCTGTCTTTTTCCAGCCGCATTGAATGGTGAAATCCTGACAAGTCTGTGTACTCCCTGCTCATTCTTGAGATAACCGTAAGCGTTTTCGCCATTCACAAAGAAAGTTGCGCTCTTGATTCCCGCCTCGGTATCGTCCTGGAGGTCGACCATCTTGACATCATACTTCTTGCGCTGCGCCCATCTCGTGTACATTCTGAGGAGCATTTCAGCCCAGTCCATCGCTTCCACACCGCCGGCTCCGGCATGCACCGTCACGATAGCGTCGTTGTGGTCGTATTTCCCGTTCAGCAAAGTCTCGAGCTTGAAAGATTCGACTCTTTTCTTGTAATCGTCGAAACTCTCGACGATTATAGTGCCTTCATCCTCGTCGTCCATCTCCTCCGCGATCTCGATAAGCTCGTCCATCTCATCGATGCCGGCTTCGAGTTCTTCATACGCTTTAATTTTGGAATCGATGCCGCTCTTTTTCTTGAGAACTGCCTGGGCGGATTCCGGATCATCCCAGAATCCGGGTTCCATCGTCTTTTTTCCCAGCTCTTCGGATTCCTCGCGGAGACCGTCTATTTTCAACGATTCCCCAAGCTCTGTCAATGTATTTTTCAGTGACGGCAGTTCCTGCCTCACCGGATCAAGTATCAGCATATTTATACCTCTACGCGCGTCTTTCGGCTTCCAGATCTTTATTCATGCAGCAGTTCTTGTATTTCTTTCCGCTTCCGCACGGGCAGGGATCGTTCCTGCCGACCTTGGGACGGTCTCTTCTGAAAGTCTCTTTCCTTGCTTCCCTGTCGGGCACTTTCATCTGCTGTTCAGGCATATTGCCTGTCAGGTCGGATGTATCATCCACGAACTCGCTCTTGGTCTCGCCCGTGATCTTAGTCTCGCGGCGGCGCGCTGTGTCGGTCTTGACTGTCACGCTGTAGCATGCGCCGACGGTCTCTTCCCTGATCTCCGCGACCATCTGCTCGAACATGTCAAAACCTTCTTTTGCGTAAGCCGCTACCGGGTCCTGCTGTCCGAGAGCACGGAGTCCGATACCTTCTTTCAGCTGATCCATCGCGTCGATCTGATCCATCCAGAGGTTGTCAACTACTCTGAGGAGGATCATACGCTCGGCTTCACGCATGAGTTCAGGAGTGAGGTCCTGTTCTTTCTTCTCGTACATGCGCTCGAATTCGGCTTTTATGCTCTCTTTGAGGCTCTCCGGAGTCATTCCCGCGAGCTCATCAGTCGAGTATTCTGCCTTTCCCCTGTACGTCGGAACGACACGGCGGAGGTTCTTTGTCATAGTAGCAAAGTCCCACTCCTCCGGGAATTTCGAAGCCAGCGTTATAGGCTCGACTGTGTAGTCAACGATCTCTCCGACCATGGACTGGATGTAGTCCCTGAGGTCTTCCCCGCCG
>JAFOKI010000259.1 GCA_017419895.1 Eubacterium sp.
GGCATTACCTTAAGCACTTCAGCCAGGGTGATCACGCTCTCCCTGTCGTACTGTTTGTAGTCTGTATTATTTCCGGTAATTTCGCTGACGCGGGCCGACAAAGCATCGAGTTCTTCCCATGGCACAAGGCAGGCGTGGAGACGCGCGTTCATATCCTTTGTAAGGGAGAATGGCGCGGAGCCATCGGTCTCTTTTGCTTTGAGCCATCTCGCGGCGCGCTCTTCAAAAGCATCCCCGGCAAGAGGGGCAAAGCCCTGGACATAGTGGAAAGCACACCAGCGTTCATGTTCGGATATCGCAAGATTTTCGAGCATCTCTTCATCAGGCGGCCAGCTGCCGTCCAGGATCTCTTTTGCTGTGCGTCCGGACGCTTTAAGATGGGCGGGATAGAAGTCAGCGTTCGCGCGGCTGCTGATACGGTCAAAGTAACCGCACGCTGCCCAGTCTTCAGCCGCTGTTGTATCCTTATTGCCGGTGTATATGTGGTGTACCTGCATCGCCATCGCATCGATCACGTCGATATCGAGAACATCACTGTCATATATATCTCTGCACTCGGAGGTCCGGCCATTCTCGTCAAGCGCGGTGTAGCTGCCTTTTGCCGTCTGGATGATCAGCGGGCGCCTTTCGCGTCTGCTGAGCCAGCCGGTAATATCTTCAGCGATCTCACGGTTGACACTTGTGTTTCCGGTGCATATCACTATGCAGCTGACTGAGCCGATATTTTCCGTCAAAAAACTGTAGAACTCGTCAGAGCGGCCGTCGCAGAGATGGAAACGGATGTCATAGTGTTTCATGATCTCGCTGCCCAGAAGAAAACCATTCTGCGGACCGGCATCGAAAATGTCCGCCTTGAAACTACTTCCGGAGAACTGGCCGTTCATGAGAAGATGGGAGAGCATGGCTCTGCCCATCCTGCCGTACCCCAGGATCACGGCGTGGAAGTCTTCTGTTGCTTTGCCGTGCTCATCAAAAGTGAGGCGTCCGCACGGCGGGAATGCGTTCATAATGATGCGGGCGGTCAGTTCGTAGTCGTCAAATGCAAGGACGCTGCCGTAACCGGGTCCGCCGTGTGCCTGGAGTGAAGATGCGGACTCGCCGGCTCCTGAAATGATAAGGCTTGTCTGGGACGGGGCGATGCCTGCGTCTGTGAGGACTTCAAGCAGGTCTTCTGCGAAGCTTTGGTTTTTGCTCCCGTCGGCATGAAGGGCAGCCAGCTCGAGGCGGCGGGAACCCTGCGTCATATTGATCTGCTTAAGGAAATGTTTGTCGGGATGGACCGCATTGCTGCTTCTGTCCACGACGCCGCCGAAGGCTTTGATGGCGGGATCGAAAGATGATGAATTGTCGGGATCGATAAACAGGACGCTGCGTTTCTTGTTTGCGGCCATGCTCTTGCCGTAGCTGACGGACGAGGAGTTTACACCGTAGATGAGAAGGAGCGGTCCGCGTCTTAAAAGTGTGACGCGGATTCGCCTCAGGAGTTTTTCGCCCAAAGTCGCTATCGCGGCACTCGCTGTGACGTAAAAAGCGCAGAAGTGCCCGAACCAGAACACTGCGTTTCCGGCGCTGCTTTGAAGCAGCGGGGATGCCTGGATGGAGCCGAAATCATTGACGCCTCCGAAGGTGCGGCAAAGCGTGAGCAGTGCCCTCATGAGTGATGTTGCGTTAAGACCGAAACTGTAGGCGTAGCCGGATCCGTAGAAGATGGCTCCAATGCCGACCGCGGCGACGATCGCGCAGCCCATCACGGTGTTCCGGAATCTGCTTTCCGCGGCGAGGTTGAGAACTGCCGCCAGAAAAGCAGCCAGCACAAGTATCACAAGAACGACAGGTTTGATCATTTTGTTCCCTCGTTTCTATCGGTCATCAAAGTCGTTTCCTCCCATGCCCGGTCGTCATTCGGCTTTACGGATTCAGGGAGGTCGTCGAAATCCACAAGATACGGATGGGTCCTGCGAACGGAATCCTTTTCGGGTCCATACCGCCAGTTGTATATGCTGAGGAAGCGCATCCAGCGCTCGTGTTCATTCCGGCGGTAAGGGGTCTTGTCTTCCGCGCCGCGCCAGATTTTTGCAGCGGCTTCAAGATCCGCTTCGCTGCATTCCGGGAGCGGGATTTCAGGTGTGAGCAGGCGGAGCTTTGTCGGCTGATGGTCGGCTGCCGCACGGTTTGAGTTCTTGAGGAACGGACTTAGTTCGTTCCATGATGTGTTCTCATCTCCGCCGGAATCCACATAGGATTCGTGGAGAGCTTTGGCTTTCCTGTCGAGAGCGCTTCTGACGATAAGCTCCTTTGTGTAAAGATCCTTGGCCGCGCCGAAAGTGATCCCTGCGGCGGAAGCATCGGAAGTCGCGGTGTAGATACGGGCTTTCACCGCGAAATACCGGGTCAGACGGCCGGCCTCTGCGGCGTTTTCAGTCTGATCATCCCCGCAGAAGATGATCCTGTCGGCTGTTTCACAGATCAGGCTGCGGGCTTCTGTCAGGGGTTCACTGTGGAAAATCAGTGTGTCACGACCGTCCGTACTCTCAGCTGCGTTGAACATGGTGATTAGAGCCGGGTGGCAGTTCCTGAACGATGACCAGTCTCCGAACATATGGTAAACTGTCGCGACAAAGGGGAGCCGGCAGTTGACTATTGCTGCCTGCTCGAAAAGCGCTTCTGCCAAAGCTCCGGCGCCGGCAAAGACTATGTGCCTTTCTTCCGCTTCAAGCGGGTTGTCGCGCCAATAGAGCCTCGCGCAGTTTGATGCTGCGTCGAAGAAGCTCGCGCTTTTCATGGCCGGTGATTCCGGGCCTTTGATATATGTGTCTACGGGAAGATCCGCAAGTTCTTTTGCTCCGGCACTGTTTGCAGCGGGATCGTCAGATGTGAAAAAAGCTCTGATTTGAGGCCCGCCAGAGAGCATGCGCGCTGTAGACGCAGCTGACTGCGGGAGAAAAACCACACGCCGGCTGGCAAGCCTTTGTGCCTGAGGAGTATCTGCCGGAACACCGCAGAAGAGCAGTCTGGAGTCCGGTTCGCTTTTGAGCAGATCTGCCGCAAGTGCTTCAGAGCATTCGTCGAGCGATGTGAAGATTGCCGCGGGCTTTCCCTTGACGGCACGCAGGCGAAGTGCCGGGAGTATGCGGCTTCTGACGAGCGTGATCGCCGCAGCGATGATGGCGGCCAGTATCCCGGCGCTGAGGATGACAAAGACGATTCCGACGATTCTGCCGAACACTGTGACGGGATAAAGGTCGCCGTAACCGACCGTTGTCAGAGTCACGAGCGAGTACCAGAACGCGTCGCCGAAACTCGTGATATTGGCTCCCGGCTGAGCTTTTTCAACGATGGTCAGCAGGATAAGAAGCAGGATGTAAACGGCGGCTGCAGCTGCTATATATACTGTTCGTTTTTTCATAAAATGCCTCGCTGGCGGATCAAGTCATTTTGATGACGTGGACTTAAAGTATTAGTCTGTAATATTGATGAGCATCTCAAAAAAGTATATCATAAACAATAGAAATATGAAAACAAAGCACAAACGGAGCGCGCATCCGGAGGGATGATATGACTGAAAAAGAAAAAATGCTGGAGCAGATGCTTTACGACGCGAACAACGACCCTGAACTTCTGAAAGAACGCGCGGCAGCAAAGGAGCTTTGTTATGATTTCAATATGCTCAGGCCGTCCGACGAAGCCGGGCAGCAGGCTGTCATGAAAAAGCTCCTCGGGAAGACCAACGGCGATTTCACGATACTGGCGCCATTCTGGTGCGACTACGGATATAACATAGAACTCGGCAGGAATTTCTTTGCCAATCACAATACCGTGATACTCGACGGCGGAAAAGTGGTTTTCGGCGACAACGTCTTCGTCGGTCCGAACTGTGGCTTCTACACTGCAGGTCACCCGGTCGATCCCGAGAGGCGGAACAAGGGACTGGAATACGCGTATCCGATAACAGTCGGAGATAATGTCTGGATCGGCGCGGATGTTCACGTGATGCCGGGCGTCACGATCGGAAGCAACGTGGTCATCGGCGGGGGAAGTGTCGTAACAAAGGACATTCCGGACAATTCTATCGCCGTCGGAAACCCGTGCGAGGTCGTGAGACCGATCAGTGAAAAGATTAAGTAAGGAGCAGGCATGGATATAACCCAGACGTTTTACGACAATCTGGCGAAGCAGTATGACCGGCTTTTCGAGGACTGGGAAAGCGCGGTGCGTGAGCAGGCAGTGATTCTGGACAGGATCTTTTCGGACTGCAGTTTTGGCCGCGCCGCAAAGGTGCTTGACTGCGCGTGCGGGATCGGGACGCAGGCGATAGGGCTTGCGGCTCTCGGTTACGATGTCACGGCTTCAGATATTAGTGACGTTGAGCTTGCGGAGGCAAGTGAGCGCGCTGAAAAGAATGATGTCAGGATCAGATTCAGGCATGCTGATTTCCGCTGTCTTGAAGAAGTTTTTTCCGAGCAGTTCGATATAGTCATCGCTATGGACAACGCGCTCCCGCATATGCCCAACAAAGACTCATTGGCATCAGCGGTATCAAGCATAGCCGGCCGTGTGAAACCGGGCGGGATCTTTGTTGCCAGCATCCGCGATTACGACGCGCTGCTTGAGAAAAAGCCGCCGTACTCCGCGCCTTACATACACAAGACTGAAGGCGGACAGCGGGTGTCGTTCCAGACGTGGGACTGGAACGGCGATAATTACAGACTGGTCCAGTACATGATAGAAGATGAAGAATTCCTCGAAGTAAGCAAGTTCGAGTGTGAATACAGAGCCGTGCGGAGAGAGGAACTCTCGGAGCTGCTTCGTGCGGGCGGATTCAGTGAAGTGGTCTGGAAGTTTCCCGAAGAAACGGGATTTTACCAGCCGATAGCAGTTGCAAGAAAATAGTTTTTCGGACTGTCGGGAGTGAACTATGATAAAGTATGAATACGGCGATCCGGGGTCATCGAATGTCCTTGTTCAGATGGTCGACGACCATGATCTCGCTGTTATTGAAAGTGAAGTGAAGGAGATCCGGGAACTCGCGGGGTCGGATTTTTACCTTATCGCGCTGAAAGTCAACGACTGGAACAAGGATCTTTCTCCATGGCCCGCGCCCCCGGTGTTCGGGGACGAACCTTTTGGGGATGGCGCAGCGGAAACGCTTGCGAATGTCCTGGAAGAGACCAGGGATCGCGATAAAAAGTATTACATTGGCGGGTATTCGCTTGCAGGCCTGTTTGCGCTTTGGACTGTTTACCGGACAGATGTGTTTTCCGGGGCCGCGGCGGCTTCGCCGTCGGTGTGGTTCCCGGGCTTTGTTGAATTCATGAAGTCTAATGAGATAGGTACTGACAAAGTGTATTTAAGTCTCGGGGACAGGGAAGAGCGGACCGGGAATCCGGTCATGGCGACGGTCGGAGACTGTATCCGTGAATGCCATGACTGGCTGCAGGCAAAAGGCGTCACCTGCGCTCTCGAATGGAACAAAGGCAACCATTTCAAAAATGCCGATAAGAGAACAGCGAAAGCGTTCGCGTGGCTGCTGAAGGGATGATGTAATGAGAATAATGGTAAGCGCGTGCCTCATGGGCATAAACTGTAAATACAATGGTGGGAACAACCGGAATGAGAGAGTTCTGGCTTTTACCGAAGGTCATGAGGTGATACCGGTATGCCCCGAGGTCGAAGGCGGTCTTTCGACGCCTCGTTTCCCATGCGAGATAGTGAACGGTATTGTGATCAACACTGAAGGAGAGAGTAAAGACAAGGAGTACAAAGCAGGCGCGGAGAAGTGTCTCGCGCTCGCAAAAGAAAAAGGGATCGACCTTGTGATACTTCAGTCCCGAAGTCCCTCCTGCGGTGTGCGTCAGATATATGACGGAACGTTTTCAGGCAAACTGATCGAAGGATCGGGCGTGTTTGCAGCGATGCTCCGGGATAACGGATTCAAGGTGCTGGATGCAGAGGCGCTATAGGAAGGCTAAGAAAGGAATGAAAACAGATGGCTATTGAAAAGAACAAAAAAACGCGTTGACGAAACTCACGGAAAAACTGTTTGGCGGGATTGAAATGACTTGGCTGAAGGTCATACTTCTTGCGGTAGGGACAGCGATTGTCACAGCTGTTTTCCTGATATTTCCCGTGTTCCGGAACACGTCGTTCGAGCGCATGGGAGTACACCTCGAAGCGTGGTTCCTCTTTGCGATAATAATCATGTCGAACTGCAAGAAGCCGCTTGAGTCTGCTGTCAAGACATTTGTGTTCTTCCTCGTCAGTCAGCCGCTCATCTATCTGATCCAGGTCCCGTTCACGGAGCTGGGCTGGGGGATTTTCGGATACTACAAGTATTGGTTCATCGCGACGCTTCTTACTTTTCCGATGGCATTTATCGGCTGGTACATAACGAGAAAAGACTGGCTTTCACTTATAATAATCCTGCCTGTGCTCGGATTTCTGGGGTATACAGCCCTTGAAGCGTTCAGCTTTACTTCGATGCATTTTCCGTACCACCTCGTGACAGCACTGTTCTGCGTACTCCAGATACTGCTTTATTTAGCTGCGTTTACTTCGGACAAGCGGCAGGTGATAATAGGTATACTCGTTCCCGTAGTTGCCGCGGCGGCGATATTTCTAAGGTCGCCCGGGATCGACATCAACGGCACGAATTTCCTGCCGGACGATCCCGTGCTCACTGAACAGGCGGTAGTTGAGACTGATGGCTCGGGACTCGCCGAGATAAGCATAGCGTCAACAGGTGAATCCAGCATGATAGGTATTCGCGCAAAAGAGTACGGCACCATGGAATTCACGATAAAAGACGGTGACGCAGAATACCCGTATACACTTGAGCTTTACGAAGACGAAGGCGGCCATCCGCAGATAAGAATTACGCCGCGCTAAAAAATGGAACCAAACAAAGAGACTGCAACTAATAATTGGAAAACCGCGGGAGTTCCGCTCTCCATGGTCATATTCGGTACCATTGGAGTAATCAGGAGGAATATCACTGTTTCGTCGCCCGCCCTTGCTTTTCTCAGGGGCGTGATCGGGACAGTGTTCCTCTTTTCCTATGCGGCAGTCCGCCGGAAATTTTCGGGTGACCGTCTGACAAAGCCGGTACTGGCGCTCCTCATCTTTTCCGGCGCGCTGATAGGACTCAACTGGGTCCTTCTTTTCGAAGCATACAGGTATACGTCTGTCGCCGTGGCGACGCTTTGTTATTACATGCAGCCGACCATCGTGATCATGCTCTCTCCGCTCCTGTTCCGCGAAAAACTCACGCCAACGAAACTGGTATGCGCCGCAGCCGCGGTCATCGGGATGGTTCTGGTCTCGGGTGTGACAGGCGCAGCAGGCGCGGAGACCGGGAACGCAAAAGGTGTACTGCTCGGTCTCGGAGCCGCAGCTCTTTATGCGACCGTTGTGATCATTAACAAAAAAATGCCGCAGGTCGACGCGTACAAGAAGACTGTCGCGCAGCTCGCGTCAGCAGCGCTCGTGCTGCTGCCGTATCTGGCAGTGACCGGAAATCTCGGTGTCTCAGGCGCCGGCGCTCGCGACATAGTCCTTATCCTGATCATGGGCATCGTCCACACGGGGCTTGCGTACCTCCTGTATTTCGGCGGTATGGA
>JAFOKI010000260.1 GCA_017419895.1 Eubacterium sp.
CTGACGAGCCATACCAGGAAGAAAAATACAAGAAGCGGGATCACGCACGACGTCACGATCATCACCGCAAGGGATTCGAGGAGATTATCCAGAAAGTCGGTCACGTTGTCGATCGTTTCTGTTGTGATGGAAGTAAATTCGTCGAACAGTCCGTCGTCAGAGTCACCCTTGATCTCGAGGTCGTTGTACTGTTCAATCGCGTCGTTTACCTTAGCGGCCTGGGTCTGGTACACCATGTCCGAGAGCTTGACGCTCGCCGGAACTATGCCAAAGATGATCATGGCGATCAGCGCTATTTTGGCAGCGGTGCGGGTGAAGTTCTTCTTTCCGGTGATCACTGCGGCGCAAACGATCAAACAGGCCAGCGGGATCAGAACCATGAATGAGATGTACCCCGACAGGCTGATGAGGAATTTCTCAAGGTAAAGCGCGCTCAGAATGAGGAGGAAGTACTTGGCCAGCTCGGCGAGCTGATCCGCCAGGGGCGTGCACATGTCGCCCGGGAGCAGAGAAAGCGTGGCCGAAGTGGCGGCAGCTCCTCCCGAGAGCGTCATAACCTGCGTGATCTTATCCTCCGTCTTCTCGATGGAATGTTTGTGGTTGGCCGGGTCTGCGGCGGCGGGCGCTATTTTGGTAAAGGAAATGACCGCCACGAGCAGCACCAGCGCAACGATCATGATCTTCTTATAGTTCAAAACACTCACCTCCCATCACTTAAACTCAACGGTGTACGCGGCAGTGCCGGGCAAGCTGCTGATGAACTGGCGCACAAGGCTGCGGGCCTGTTCGTCCGATCGCGTGAGAATGCCGCTCGCAAGGGCTTTTTCCTTGGCCGCGTTCTCAAACTCGACAAGCGAGACATTGTAGTCTTCCAGTTTGAGCGGATTCCACAGGGAATCCTTCTCTGAATAGATCTTGAAGGTGTCCTTGTCGATCGTTACAGCCTGGATCTCGGAGGCGGGCATCTCCACAGTAATGTATTTGCGATCAGCATCCGTTTCGATCTTGATTTGGGCAAAATCAACACCCGCCATGACTGCTCCGTCGTAGCTGTATGTGAAACCGGACGTGGTGGGGATGACGAACAGGATGTTTTTGTCCTTGCTGTATGTCTCAATCTGAGTGAAGTAATACTCCTGTGTGACAAGGAAACCCATGTTAACAAGCCCATCCTGGATCGTTTTGGTGTTGACGGTGATCACAGCCCGGTCCTTCTTCTCTTTTTCCTTTATGGTCGTAACGGTTTGAGCCGCCTCTTCCCTCTCCGCCTTTCTGCGGGCACTGAAGTCAAGGCTCAGCACGATAGCCACAACCAGAGCAAGGACCGTAATACCGATATAAATCTGATTGCGGTGGTTCTTCAAATAGTCCATGGGTTCTCCTTTCGAGGGTTTGACCACAGGGTTACCCTTCGTTTACGCTAAAACCCGGAAGCCCTGTTCTGAACAGGGCTTCCACAACTGCGCTCCTCGTTGTGAGCGCAGTTGTTGTTATCATTTGGTTGTTGCGGCGGCCCAGCTGTCCGTTCTTGCAACGGGACTCATCAGGACACGGCCGGTACCGCGGTAAACATTGACCAGACCTTCGCCGCTCACGGCCGAGCCGACGATCGATCTTGTTGACATTTCGACTGTAAACTGCAGGTTGGAAGACCAGCAGACAGCCATGGAACCATCGATCCGCAGTTCATCGTTGTTGAGCTCAATAGCGATCAGCTCATCTTCCGGCACGTTGCTCTCAAGCGCCGCGATTCCGTGCCCGGAAAGACTGAGATTGAACAGTCCCTCGTTGCCGAGCGCGGCTGAGGAAAGATTGCGGCGGGAAACAAGATTTTGGCGCACTGTGCCGTCACACGCGTAGAACATTCCGTCTTCAACTGTGATCCCGGATCCCCACTGCTCCACATCGACCAGAATGATGTGCTTGTAAGTGGGCTCGAGGACGAGAATTCCGCTTCCCTTGTATTCGGGCTTGACCGCAGACTCCTTGGTGACCGCGCCGCGAATCGCTTTACCGAAGAAGTCGCCTACGCCCTTGATCCCGCTCGTTGCAACGACATTGCCGGCCATCCACTGCATCGCACCGGCCTGAACGACTGCAGTGTTAGTGCCGTTCATGTCGATGACCAGCTGTCTGCGATGGACGCCCATCTTGGCGCCAAAATACTCCGTCTCCGCATTGTAAAAACTGACGCTCAGATCCTTGTCATATTCCAAAACACTGAAATTGCCCATTCTTTTGGTAAAATGTCTGTTTGCATTCTCAAGATTATTAACTCGCATGATGTCCTCCTTATGCAGATATAATAGTATCTAATAGTAAGACGGGAAATTGATGAAAGCATTACATGGACGCGGGTTTCAAAAATACTGCTTTTCAATCTGTTCAAAATATAGTATATTATTAATCCATCTCATGCTATGTGCCGTGCTCGATGCCGGCGCGTGGGTGACCTGTTGCCGTTACTGTTGAGTTATGGAAGGAGGGACCTTGAGAGAGCTTTTGACTTACCTGGCAATGTTCCAAGTGGTACTGAGCGTGATTTTGTATGTGTGTATCGTGGTCAAGTGGCATGTTCTGAAGTCGAGGATCAAGGCAAACAGCTGGGAGCAGGCAAGCCCCTGCGGGCTGCAGACAGTCATCCTCTTCCTCATCCCCGTCTTTGGGCCGATGTGCTTTCTGGCGGCAATGACGATTCTGGACGACGCCGCGCGGTATACGAAAGAGGAAACCGGAAACCATCTCAATGTGCAGATAGGACCGATGAGATTCACATTCTCTGAATCGGTTTGAGCCAGACTGAGCGAGCCGGCTTGCAGTGATTTGCTGTAGGCCGGCTCTTGGTATGTTCGGACATATTTTAGTTTTTGAGCTTATCTTCCCACTCCTCGACCTTGAATCCGGTCAGCACAAATCCGTCGCCGACAACCAGCGGGCGTTTCACCAGCATTCCGTCAGTTGCGAGTAATGCGAGCTGCTCTTCTTCGCTCATGTCGGGCAGTTTTTTGGAAAGACC
>JAFOKI010000261.1 GCA_017419895.1 Eubacterium sp.
AATTGTTGTTGGAACAGTTGAATTCCAAATCCATTACGATAAACATTGCATATTCCTTTTCGTTCGCTCGCTTTATTACAGTAGTATTCTACCACATTTCCCCCAATGGTCGAAATCGCCGGGTGGCATTGGTAGCAAAAGTGCAGTTTTGTCCAAAATGCTACCAAGGCGGGATGGCTCTCTTGGTAGCATAAAGCCGGTTTTGTCCAAAATGCTACCAAGGCTGACCGGCTCGCTTGGTATCAAAAGTGCGGTTTTGCCAAAATGCTACCAAAATCGGGCGAATTCCTTGGTATCAAAAGTGCGATTTTTGCCAAAATGCTACCAAAACCGGTCGGCTCGCTTGGTAGCACAAACCTGATTTTCGCCAATATGCTACCAAAATGACGTGGCGAGGCTGTCTGTGTGATATAATAATAAGATAAGAATCGTATCAAAAAGGGGGTGCCGAAATGCCGCCGGGGGGACGAGGAGGTCCGGGAGGACGCTACCTGACTGAGGAGGAAAAGGCGAATGCGCCGAAGGTCACATGGCCGCTCCTTAAACGTATTTTTTCTTATCTCAAACCATATTGGAAGCAGCTCACGCTGGCGCTCGGCTGCATCGTGATATCATCCGTGCTGGGGCTTCTTCCGTCGGTCCTCACGGGTAAAATAATAGACGACGGACTGATCGGGCGGAACCTTCAGCTGCTCATATGGCTTATAGTGCTTTCGCTCGCAGTGACGCTCGGGTCCAACCTGATAAAAGTAGGCGAGAGTTACCTGAACAGCTGGATCGCCCAGCATATAACGTTCGACATGCGGAACAACATGTACAGACATCTTCAGCGCATGTCACAAAGCTTTTTCACATCGAACAACCAGGGCGACATAATTACCAGAATGACGAGCGACATTTCTGGTGTTGAGCGTGTCATTTCGAGTACGTTCACGTCTATACTTTCAAATGTCATCACGCTCGCCGTAGCTCTTGTGATCATGTACAGGCAGAACTGGATACTCGCGACCGCAGGTGTGCTGATAATCCCGCTTTTCGTGATACCGACCAGATGGGCGGGCAAGACAAGGTGGACTTTGACAAGGGAATCCCAGGAATGTAATGACGAGATAAACGGGATCCTCAATGAGACGCTTTCCGTGAGCGGGCAGCTTTTGGTAAAACTCTTCTGCAGGGAAGACAAAGAATACGAAAAGTACAAAGCCGCCAACAAGCGCATGATCGATCTCAACATAAAAGAAAGCATGGCCGGCCGCTGGTTCATGGTCATAATCAATACATTTTCAAGTGTCGGACCGATGCTTCTCTATCTTATCGGCGGGATCCTGATGATGAGATACGATTCGGATATTACCGTTGGTGAGATCACTGTGCTGGTCGCGCTTCTTGGCAGGATGTACGGTCCTGTCAATTCACTCCTGAATATCCAGGTGGAGTGGATACGGTCGATGGCTTTGTTCACGAGAATATTCGATTACTACGACATGGAAGTCGAGGTTGACGAGCCGCGCACTCCGATAATACAGAAAAAAGCTACGGGAAAAGTCGAACTTTCCCATGTGAATTTTTCCTACGACGGCGAGCGGCAGATACTGAAGGATGTTAGTTTCAGACTCGAGAGCGGTAAGAGCATCGCGATAGTCGGACCTTCCGGTTCCGGCAAGAGCACGATCATAAACCTGATACCAAGGCTGTATGATGCTGATTCGGGAGCGGTGCTGTTCGATGATATGGACGTGAGGCTTCTTCCGCTGAAATATCTCAGGCAGAACATCGGCATAGTCAGCCAGGAGACATATCTGTTCAACGGCACGATCCGCGAAAACCTGCTATATGCCAACGACAACGCGACCGAGGAGGAATTGATCGAGGCTTGCAGGAAAGCTAATATATATGAATTCATAGAGAACCAGGAGGATGGTCTCGACACGATGGTCGGAAACCGTGGGCTCAAGCTTTCGGGCGGTGAAAAACAAAGGATCTCAATCGCGCGTGTCCTCCTGAAGGATCCGGCGCTCCTGATCTTTGATGAGGCGACATCCGCGCTCGATTCGATATCGGAGCAGAAAATCCAGGACGCGATCGATCCAATCATCAAGACCAGAACCAGCATCCTGATCGCGCACCGCCTCTCGACGATCCTCGCGGCGGACGAGATACTGGTCGTGAAAGACGGGCAGATAGTTGAGCGCGGCGTGCATTCGGAACTCGTCAAAGCAGGTGGGACTTACACAGAACTATATGAAACACAGTTTAAAAAAGCAGAGGAGGTCAAGTGATGTTTAGGGAAATGAGAAGGAAAGACAAACAACGCCCTGAAGAAGATGCGATAAGGATGTTCGAGGAGACGCATTACGGTGTTTTGTCCGTGCTGGGGGATGATGGTTATCCGTACGGTGTTCCCCTGAACCACGTATATTTGGACGGCAAGCTGTACTTTCACTGCGCGCTTAAGGGTCATAAAATAGACGCGATCAGGAAAGAACCGAAAGTATCCTATTGCGTGATAGGCTCCGAGACAAGCGTCCCCGAAAAGCGTACCACTATCTATAAAAGCGCTGTTTGTTTCGGAAAGGCACGGATCGTAGATGATCCGGATGAAAAAATGCGGGCTTTGGTGAAAGTTATCGAGAAGCACTCTCCGGGATTCCATGAGGAGGGTATGAAAGAGATCGATCAAAAATGGATCGTGACCAATGTTATAGCGATCGATATAGAACACATGACAGCGAAAGGAACTGCTGAGTGATGCCCAAGGCAAGGGGTTTGGTATGGTATTAATGATGAAAATCTGCTAAAATAAAAGGTAAAGGTGAACTCGAAGTAGGAAAGGAACAGCAAAGAAACACCATGGATAAAAACGCTAAAGTATTCGATCTTTCAGGTCTCACGATGGTCCTGATAGGACTGATAGTTAATTTCATTATGAGCTTTATCGGAGGAGGCCTCGGCGGATTAAGCAGTAATCCAGGGCTCATACCGGGTGTGAAGCTCACAGCCGATCAGGTCGCTATCTCAGGATATGTGGGGATTGCGGTCATGGCTGCGATGTGGATACTGATAATTGTTGGTCTTGCAAAGGCTTCCAAATACTCATCGCATTACAAAGGAGCGCTGATCGCACTGATCATAGCCATTATATATGAAGTCGTTCTTGCCGGCGGGGTGTACTATATGACCGGGAAAAGCGGTGGAACAGCGGAGCTGATCGGCAATAAGACTTATCTCATAGGATTCGCTGCAGCATCGCTTATCGGCTTAATAATCAGCATCATATACAACCGTAAGCTGATAATGGGATGCGCGGATCTCGCGGGAGCCAACGGCGAAACGGAACTCGTCAGAAAGTGCCGGGGTACCTGGATGTTCTATCTTTTCTCGATGATCCTGCTGATCATCGGTCTTGCAGCCATGGGTGCCGGATACAAATTCCTCATTGAAGTATTCAATCACAAAGACAATCTGGATGCCCTTAATCTGGATATCTGGGCGATACCGGTATTTGCAGGCGGTATCCTTGTCATGCTTTCAGTATTCCTGCAGCTGATCGCGCAGCTTCGCATAATCTTCCGCGTCAGCGGAGTCAGGAAAGCTTTGAACGGGAAATCTTTCCCAATCGGATACAAAGCCGCTGCATAAGCGCGGCTTTGACGCGGCAGCTTTGCTAAACAAGGATCAATAAAGGAGCACAACATGTATATTACCTGCCTCGATCTGGAAGGCGTACTGACACCTGAAATCTGGATAGAATTCGCGAATGCCGTCGGGATGGAAGAATTCAAACGGACCACACGCGATGAACCTGATTACGATAAGCTCATGAGATACAGGATAGCGCTAATGAAAGAGCGCGGGATCAAGCTTCCGGATATTCAGGCTGCGATTGGTAAAATGGAGCTTCTTCCCGGTGCGAAAGAGTTTCTGGATGAACTCAGAAGTTTTTCGCAAGTCATAATAGTGAGCGATACGTTCAAGGAATTCGCAATGCCGATCATGAAGAAACTCGGCTGGCCGACGATATTCTGCAATGAACTCATTGTGGATCCGGACGGCACGGTCACGGGTCACAGGATGCGCCTGGAGGATTCCAAATACAATACTATTGCAGGGCTTAAAGCCATCGGATTTGACGTAGTCTCCGCTGGAGACAGCTACAACGATCTCGGTATGCTTTCATTGAGCAAAGCCGGATTCCTGTTCAGATCCACTGACGAGATAAAGGCGGCGCATCCGGAGCTCAGGGCGTTCGAGGAATATGATGAGCTCCTGGCAGCCATTCGTGAAGCGATGGCATGACCGGACTGGAGGGGTTATGATCACGAATTTTAATGAGATCCTGAAAGACGCGTATGAAGGACGCTATGCGATAGGCTCGTTCAACGCATACAGTTACGAGACCATTCGCGGGATAATAGACGCTGGAGCGCGCACGGGTCATACAGATATCATCGTTGCGTTCGGAGCCAAGTACCTTGCCAACATGAGCCTGACAGAGGCGGTCGCTATTACGGATGCCGCCGCGAGGACCGTCGATACAGACTGGGCTGAGAAAACTGCCGGTGTGTCTACTGTGAAACCGCTGCGGGTCTGCCTGCACCTGGATCATTGCAAGGACATCGGTATTATCAGGCAGGCGATAGACGCAGGCTTCGGATCGGTGATGTATGACGGCTCGGCGCTTCCGTTTGAGGAGAATGTGAAAAACACCAAGCTTGTATGCGACATGGCTCACGCAAAAGGCGTATCCGTGGAAGCCGAACTCGGCAGCCTTGCGGCAGGCGCGTCTTCGCACGAAGGCGAGGCGACTGACCGTGAGATTTACACGGATCCGTCGATGGCCGCGGAGTTCATAGAAAGGACAGGCGTCGACGCGCTCGCGGTGTCGATAGGAACTG
>JAFOKI010000037.1 GCA_017419895.1 Eubacterium sp.
GCAGAGGGTCGCGATCGCGAGAGTCCTCGTGAACGATCCGGATATACTGCTGGCGGACGAGCCGACAGGCGCGCTCGACAGTGACACGAGCGTTCAGGTAATGGACCTCCTGAAGGAAGTTGCTAAGGATCGGCTGGTCGTCATGGTCACTCATAACCCCGAACTTGCGGATGAGTATGCGACCAGGATCGTCAGACTGAAAGACGGCAAGGTGATTTCGGATACCGATCCGTATGTTCCGACTTCGGCTGAGATCGGCGTGCCCGCTCACCGGAATATGGGCAAGGCGTCGATGTCGTTCCTGACCGCTCTTTCCCTCAGTCTCAACAATCTCCTGACCAAGAAAGCCAGGACTATACTCGTCGCTTTCGCTGGATCGATAGGGATCATCGGCATCGCGCTGATCCTGTCGCTGTCGACCGGAGTCGATGATTACATCAAGAATATCGAGGAGGAAACTCTCGCTGAGTACCCCGTGCAGATATATGACACGAGTTTCAACATGGTGAGCATGATGGAGACAACCATGGGTGCGATGCGGGATGAAGAGGACGGAAAAACTGATGCGGATGCGGAGGACTCATACGGGTCTTCCGACAAAGCCGGCTCCGCCGCATCCGGCAGCGGCGCTGACACGGGCGGGACCCGCAGGAAGCCCGTCCGCGAAATCGGCACGGTCTCGGGAATGCTGTCCGGTATGGACTCAAATGACCTTGCATCCCTTAAAAAGTACATAGACAGCGAGAACGATCTGTTCTTCAAATACTCGAACGCGATCGAATACAGATACGACGTGACGCCTTTGATATACCTGGAAGACGGCAAAAAAGTCAGACAGGTCAATCCTGACAAGACGTTCACATCCTGGGGCATCGGTTCGGGTCAGAGCGGAAACAACATGATTTCCACCATGATGAGCACGGATGTCTTTTACGCGATTCCGGAAGACCCGGCTTTGTATGAAAAACAGTATGAGGTCAGGGCCGGCAGATGGCCTGAGACCGATCACGAGATGGTGATCGTGCTTTCGTCGCGCGGCGGAGTGATGGATACAGTGCTATACGCGCTCGGAATGAAGGATTATAAAAAACTGGAGGACGCGGTTGCCGAATTCGCCGAAGGAAAAGACGCGAAACTGGACGACGAGCTTTTGAAGCTCGATTACGAGGAACTCATAGGCCGCAAGCTCAAGCTCGTGGACGTGAGCAAGTGCTACCAGTATGACAGTGAATACGATCTCTATACCGACAAGTCCGAGAATCAGAAATACATGAAGAAGGTCGTTAAGGACAGCGAGGATATCGAGATCGTTGGCATCGTCGCGCCGAAAAAAGACGCGACCGTCACTATACTGACGCCGGGCATCTGGTATCCGTCTTCGCTCAAAAAGCACGTGATCGAACTCGCCAAGCAGAGCGAGCTGTTCGAAAAACAGAAGGAAGATCCGGAAACCAACGTTTTCACGGGAAAAGCGTTTGATTATGACGGCGAAAGCGATTTCGACATGAGCAAGCTTTTCACGGTCGATGAGAACGCAATGGAGAACGCGTTCAATTTCGACGAGAGCGCGCTGAAGGTGGACACTTCGGCATTGTCTAATATAAATATCAGCGAAAAGGACATGCGGAAGATCATGGAAGCCGCGATGAGCGGCATCACCGAGAAGAAGGTCAATAAGCTGATAACCGAGCTGACAAATGCGTTCAGGAAGTCAGTCGATGTCGAAGGTCTGATGACGGATGCAATGAGCGGAGTCACGGATTCCTTGGGCGATTACATGAATTCCCCGGAGGTCCAGCAGGCTTTCGGCGAGTTCATGCAGGCCCAGATGGCGGTCATTATGATGGGCGGCCAGCCCGACGAGACTGCGATGCAGGAACTGATGAACAAGCTCATGGCAGGATACGGCGAATACGCGCAGCAGAATCCGCCGGGTGAGATCGACACGAGCGGAATACAAAAGGCTTTTTCGAAGTTCATCTCGTCCAAGAAGGCCAGAAAGATCATCGAAAAGAACGTCACCAAGATGATCGACCGCAAGAAGCTCACCAAGGAATTCTCGAAAGCTCTCCAGAAGACCATGGGGCCCGCGATGTCGAAAATGATGGGTCAGCTCGCGGACGGGATGCAGAATGCTTTCTCGTTCGACCAGTCGGCGTTCGAGAACGCGTTCCAGGTCAACATGACGGAGGAGGATCTGCAGGAGCTCATGATGTCGATGTTCGCGACCGGAAACGCGACCTATGAGCAGAATCTGAAAAAGTTGGGCTACGCGGACCTCGACGCGCCTAACGAGATCGTGCTTTACCCGAAGAATTTCGACAGCAAAAACGAGCTGGTCAATATTATCGAAGAATATAACGAACGCATGGAGAAAAACGGCGAAGATGAAAAGGTCATCGGCTACACGGACATCGTCGGAACGCTTATGTCGTCCGTCACTGATATAGTCGACGCGATCAGTTATGTGCTCATCGCGTTCGTCGCGATATCGCTCGTGGTATCTTCGATCATGATCGGCGTCATCACGTATATAAGCGTGCTCGAACGCAAGAAAGAGATCGGTGTGCTCAGGGCGATCGGCGCGTCCAAGCGCAATATCTCCAGCGTATTCAACGCCGAGACTTTCATCATCGGAACGCTCGCCGGGCTTTTCGGCATAGGCATCACGAGGCTGCTGCTGATACCCGGGAACATGATAATACAAAGCGTCACCAACGGCGTGAATATCCGCGCGTACCTGCCGCCTCTTGCGGCTGTGATACTCGTCGTGCTCAGTATCGTGCTGACACTGATCGGCGGCTTCATCCCGTCCAAGAAAGCGGCGCGGAGCGACCCTGTCACGGCATTGAGGACTGAGTAAGACGGCGGACGGCTTTGTTGGAATAGTTTGCGGTAAGCATACGGTTTCTGATAGAATAGTAAAAGACTTTCACTTGCATTAAAGAGGAGGACACATGGGAGGCTTTTTCGCATCGGCACTTAAAGAAGACTGCGTTTTCGACCTTTTCTTCGGCACTGACTACCATTCGCATCTCGGAACGAGAAGAGCGGGCATGGTGGTTTACGGCAAAGACGGAGGGTTCGACCGCGCCATCCACAATATTGAGAACACGCCTTTCCGTACAAAATTTGACCGTGACATCCAGTCGATGGCGGGCAACATGGGAGTCGGATGCATCTCCGA
>JAFOKI010000262.1 GCA_017419895.1 Eubacterium sp.
GCATCCGCAAGCTCCGGCAGATGCCGTATCATACAAAGGTCTTTCGAGTTCATGATAAATGTGCCGCGGTCATCCTCCTCAACAGGCCAGTACTCTCCAGGTCGTTTTTCTTCGACCAGGGAGTATTTATACCTGCATGGGTGCGCGCACATTCCGCGGTTTGAATCTCTTCCCGTCATTAAACTGCTGAGAAGACACCTTCCCGAATACGAGATGCACATAGCTCCGTGAACAAAGGCTTCCAACTCCATGTCATCCGGAATATTCGACCTTATTACGGATATCTCTTCCAGTGAGAGTTCTCTTGCAAGAACGATCCGGCTGACTCCCATCCGTTCCCAGAACCTTGCAGTCCTGTAGTTTGTCATATTTGCCTGGGTCGAAAGATGAATATCCGTTTCCGGACATATTTCCCTGGCCATGTCTACGATCCCCGGATCAGATATCAGGAAAGCATCTATACCCAGATCTTTTATCGCCCTGAGATAAGCCTCCAGAGGTTCAATGTCTTCATTATGCGCGTATATATTGAGGGTCATGTAGCATTTCCTGTCTCTTGAATGCGCATATGACAAAGCCTCTTCAATTTCTTTCAAAGAAAAATTCCCGGCGCCTGCTCTCAACGAAAAATTCTCGCCGCCGAAATACACTGCATCGGCGCCGTAATCAACGGCAGTTTTTAGTTTTTCGAGATCGCCGGCCGGAGCCAGCAGTTCAATCCTGTTCATGCTTTTTGTATATCGATATCGCGAGTCCGTCTCCACATTCGAGAAGCGATGTGCTGAACCTCGGATCTTCTGTAATGAACGCAAGAAACTCTCTCATTTTCAGTACATTGGTTCTGTGTTTCCTCGACGGAAGTTCAGGTTCGTTCGCGGTCATACCATGCTGCATAATATTGTCCGATATTATCAAAGCGCCGTCTTCAGCCATATCCAGAGCAGATTCAAGGAATCTTTTGTAGTGGCTCTTGGCCGCATCAAGAAATATCATGTCAAACGGTCCATCGCAGCGCTCTTTCATCATCTCTGTCTGTTCCCGGCCGTCACCGAAAAGTATCTCGATCCTGTCAGATAATTTCATGATTTCGATGTTCCGGACAGCAGCTTTATACATATCAGGATCTTTTTCTATCGTCGTCACGCGCGCTTCCGGAAGAAGCGTAGCGAAAAACGATGCCGAATACCCGATAGCTGTTCCTATCTCAAGAATTCTGCAGGGCTTTTTCAGTCTAAGGACAGCGGTCAGAAGACGTTCAGCTTCCCGTTTGATTATAGGCACATTACCCTTCTCGCCCGTCAGTCTGAAAAGCCAGAGTTCTTCCGAAAGATGCGGCGTGAGTCCATCAAGATAAACCTGCACAGAGCGTTCTTCTTCAGCCATATCAATCGCCGTTTTCTTCAGCTTCTAAGGCTTCGTAATATGCAGCTTTGTCACGCTCGAAATCCTCGTCGTTATCTGAGAATACGCTCGAGCCGTCAAGTTTGTCGCTCAAAACGAAATACAGATAGTCCGTATCAGCCGGATTAAGCGCTGCGTCAATGGATGCTTTTCCCGGACAGCAGATAGGTCCCGGCGGAAGCCCTGTATACAGGTATGTATTGTATTTCGACTCGAATTCCGTGTCGTCATATGTAAGCTGCATTTTCTTTTCGCCTTCGGGATCCATCGCGTAACTTACTGTTGAATCCATCTGGAGCGGCATATCTATTGCTATCCTGTTATATATCACACTCGCTATCTTGGGCCTGTCCTCGTCGAGATATCCTTCTCTCTCAATGATCGAAGCCATTACAATTATCTCGTTCTCGGTCATTCCAAGTTTCTTGGCTTTTTCCCTGTATTCGTCCGTGAATATAGAGCTGTATCCGTCGAGCATGGTTTCGAGGATGAGTTCCTGATCCGATCCCGTTGGTATTCTATAGGTGTTCGGGAACAGGTAGCCTTCAAGATAATGCTTGCCCTTCTGCGCTTTCTTGAGGAATGAGTACTCTTTCCTGTATCTTCCGTCTTCAAGCAGGTCAACGAATTCGTCATAATCTACAAGACCGACTTCGGATAGTTTTTTTGCTATATCGTACTCCGTGAGACCTTCAGGTATAGTGAACGAGATCGTCGTGATATCACCGCTGGTTATCATGTTCGCTATTTCTTCCATGCTCATACTTTTTGACATAGCGTAAGCGCCTGCCTGATATCCGGACGACAGTTTCTTGAATTTACTGAAGTAATAGAACACCCTGGCCGAACGTATCAGACCTTTTTCCTCGAGCAGCGCACCGATGTCATAGGCAGTTGATCCCTGTTCGACAACAACAGCTATCTCTTCCTTCGAGTTCGGATCTACCGGCTCAAGATAATCGGTGACTCTGATCATACCCCAAAGCCCTGCTGCTATGATCAGGAGCAGGATTATCAGTATACCGTAATGAGTCTTTTTTTTGCGCCTGTTTCCGGTTCTTCCCATGGTCAAGCCTCCCGGAGCGTAAGCTCTTAATTGTTATAAATAACGACATAAAGGGACGTAAAGATACGTCCCTTCAAACAGCTTCTGTTATTGAGCACATCAACCTTTCGAACGGCCGAGATACTCTCCGGACCTTGTGTCGATCTGGATAGTCTCGCCTTCTTCGATAAATATAGGTACCTGAATTACGGTGCCGGTCTCGACTGTAGCAGCCTTTGTTACATTGGTTGCTGTATCGCCTTTTACTCCCGGCTCTGTTTCTATTACCTTAAGATCCACGAAGTTCGGCGCGTCGACCTGGAACGGATTGCCCTGGAAGAACTTGATGGTTGCCATATCGTTCTCTCTGAGATATTTCATCGCTTCTTCAACGTCTGCATAGGCAATGGGAACCTGCTCGTAAGTATCCGTATCCATGAAATAATAAAGCTCGCCGTCATTATAGAGATACTGCATCTGCTTGGTCTCTATGTGAGCGTTGTCGAATTTTTCATTCGGGTTGAAAGCTTCTTCTCTCGTAGCCCCAGTGATGATGTTCTTGTATTTTGTTCTGACGAAAGCCGCGCCCTTTCCGGGTTTAACGTGCTGGAAGTCAACAACTACGTGCGGTTCGCCGTTCATGATAAAGGTAAGTCCTTTTCTGAAATCTCCTGCTGTGATCATGGCTAAGTCTCTCTTTCTTGACTACAAAAACCTATCGTAACTATTATATCAAAGATTGGTGAAATTGCCAACCTCTAAGGTGTCGCCGAGTATTTTGAAAACGTCGTTCATCATAAGCGAAAATCTCATCGATACCTGAAGATACTGCACCGCTCTCGGATCCCTCATCATGAGCTGGTACATTTCCTGGATCTGCGCCATCAGATTCTGCGCGGCTGCGTCACCGGTAAGCTGACCTGCCTGCTGTCTGATCTGGAGTTCCTGGAATTCTTTGATCTTGGCGGACAGCTGAGGATCCTGATCGACGATTCTTTTCATTTCAATAAACTGTTTATACTCCTCAGACTCTTTTATGGCCTGTGACAGTTTATGGGCTTCATCATAAACATTCATAAATACCCCTCCTTTATCACACTTCCAGGAAAACCGTCAATATGACCGGGCTCTTCCTGGTCTTTGTGAATATGAATTTGCGAAGCGCGTCGCGTGTATCATTCTTGAGCGAATTCCAGTCGCGGAATCCCATTCTGAGATTCTTCTCTATTGTTTCCGTTGCTATCTCCTTGGCTTCGTTCATGAGCTCTTCGCTCTCTTTTACATAAACAAAGCCTCTCGAGAGGAGCTCCGGACCCGATACCAGCGAACCGGTAGCTTTGTCGACTCCCGCAACGACAAGGATAAGGCCGGCTTCGGAAAGCTGTATGCGGTCCTTCATAACGACGGCGCCTATGTCGCCCAGGTCAAAACTGTCGATCATAACGTCTTCAGCCGGTACGATATTCTTGAACTTTATCGCTCTCTTTTTGTCAACAGTAAGCTGATCGCCGTTCGCAAGTATAAAGATGTTGTCCCGTCTCATTCCGAGTTCGCGCGCAAGCTCCGCATGCTGTACGAGATGCCTGTGTTCGCCGTGGACAGGCATGAAGAACTTCGGTTTTATCAGCGAATGCATGAGTCTCAGGTCTTCCCTCGAAGCATGCCCGGAAACATGGATATCCGCGACTTCGTTGTAAATCACGTTTATCTCTCTCTCATATAGCTTGTTCACTATACGTGAAACGCTCTTTTCATTACCCGGAACAGGTGTCGATGAAAGGATTACGGTATCACCTTTCTTAAGTTTGATATCGTGATGTATTCCATCTGACATCCTGGCAAGGGCAGACATCGGCTCACCCTGGCTTCCCGTGGTGATTATCGTAAGTTCATCATCCGGGATATTCTTGATCTCAGAAAGCTCTACGTAAGAATTCCCGGGGAATTTCA
>JAFOKI010000263.1 GCA_017419895.1 Eubacterium sp.
GTCAGGACTGTGACATTCAAGGTAAAAGTAAAGTAACTATCTTAGCCGGATCGCTTTACCTCGCAGTGACAGACTGCCTGTCACGAAAGCCGAACCGGTTTGACGCTTCACCCCTGCGGTGCTACAATGATTCCATCCGTTAATCACAATCACCCCATACCTTCAGGGTTTTGGAGAAAACAAAGTCAGGCAATATCCCCTGACACGCAAGTTTGAACAGAAAACACTTTTTCACAATACTATTTCTTATTCTGGTACTCTCTGCCGGTCTCCTCACGGGATGCTCCGGCGGGAGCAAAATGCTCACCGTCACAAACGGCAAGCTCACCGACGCGAAAGGCCGCCCGGTCGTGCTCAGAGGCGTGAGTACCCACGGTATCGCCTGGTTCCCTCAGTATGTGGACCGGGAGGGTTTTGATAGCGTGAAAAAAGCCGGGGGAAATGTCATCCGGCTCGCGATGTACACGGATACCGATAACGGATACCTGGCAGATCCTGAAGGAAATCTCGAAATCCTCAGGCGCGGGTTAGACGCCGCGATAGAACTTGACATGTACGTGATAGTCGACTGGCACATCCTGTCTGACGGCGACCCTCTGGCGCACGCTGACGAGGCAGTCGGATTCTTTGGTAAAATCACCGAAGAATATGGAAAAGATCCGCACATCATCTATGAGATCTGCAATGAGCCGAACGGCACTTCATGGCAAAACATCCGTGATTACGCAGACAAGGTCATCCCGACCATAAGAAAAAAAGCTCCCAACTCGATTATCATAGTAGGAACCCCCCGCTATTCTTCCGGTATAGAGTACCCGATGCTTGACCCCATGGAGTATGATAATATCATGTACGCGTATCACTATTACGCGGGCGACCACGCGGGATACGGCAGTCTGATAGCCGCAGTGGAGAGCGGGGTGCCGGTATTTGTCTCGGAATGGGGCATAGGCGATATGTCGGGAAGAGATGCGGCGCTTGCGGCGGCAAAGGATTTTACCGGGTACATGAAAGCCAACGATATCAGCTGGTGCGCCTGGTCCCTCTGCAACAAAGCCGAGCCGTTCTCTCTCATCAGCCCGGACTGCAGCCTGACGTCCGGCTGGAGCCGGGATGATCTGTCGGATGCAGGGAAGCTGATATTCTCTGAGTTCAAATGATGCTAAAGGAGTAAGCGATCTATGGATAAAGGAAAAGGCAGAATATACCTCATCATATTGTTTGTGCTGTCTGTCTTTTATTTCATTTGGAGAATTGCATGGACCATGCCCAAGGGCCATGGATCTCTTGCCGTAATTTTCGCTGTCATTCTTCTTTTAACCGAACTTATCGGCGCGTTTGAAATGATCATCCAGATGAATACCGAAAGGAAACGGAAGGAGCCGGAACCTGCCGGCGATACTGACGCTGAAACGGGGATCAGTCATGCTGGCATGCCGGACGTCGACGTATTCGTTACCACGTGCGGGGAACCCGTGGAGCTTCTGAAGGCCACGCTGGAAGGCTGCGTGGGTATGAACTATGATAAGGAAAAGCTCCACGTTTATCTTCTCGATGATATGGCGCGTGATGAGATGAAGGCGCTTGCGGAAAAGCTAGGGACCGGATATCTGACACGCGAAGACCGAAAAGACGCAAAAGCCGGGAACCTGAACGCGGCGCTCGCCCGTACTTCTTCTCCGCTGGTCGCGGTTTTTGATGCCGATATGATACCTAAAAAGGAATTCCTGGAGATCACGGTGCCGTATCTGACCGAGATCGATGAACACGCCTCCGATCCGGAGCGTGTCGTTGCCCCAGACGCCGGATTCATACAAACACCCCAGCACTTCAGAAACGCCGATCTTTTCCAAAGCTCCCTCAGAGACTGGGAAACAGTCCCGAACGAGCAGGACTATTTCTATCACAGCATCGAGCCCGCCCGAAACAGAGGCAACGCCGTGATCCTGGCCGGATCCAACATGCTGATCAGCCGCAAAGCGCTTGAAAGCACCGGCGGATTCATAACCGGAACGCTCACGGAAGACTTCGCAACAGGTATCGAGATCGAACGGAACGGATTCACCGGGATGGCTATTTCCAGACCGCTTGCAGACGGTCTTGCGCCTGAGACACTTCCGGCCCTTATCCGTCAGCGCGAGCGCTGGGCCAGAGGATGCATCCAGGCAGGAAAGAAGGCGCGGCTGTTTTTCGGAAGAGGTCTTAGCCTTTATCAAAGACTCCAATATATAATTTCGGTCCATTACTGGCTGTTCCCGCTGAAACGCTTTATCTATATAGCGGCGCCGGTGATATTCGCTTTGTTCCGGATCCCGGTTATGGAATGCAATATAAAAGACATTGCTGCGTTCTGGCTTCCGATGTACGCCGCGTCGGCGCTGGGGATCAGACTTTGTTCGGGGAACGGAAGATCCGTCTACTGGAGCTGGTTCTATGAGATCAGCCTTGCGCCGTTCCTGATCGTTCCCGTGATTCTCGAGCTTTTCGGCATCAAAAAGCGCGATTTCCTCGTGACCGGAAAAAC
>JAFOKI010000264.1 GCA_017419895.1 Eubacterium sp.
AGGGTCACCCTGATTTAAAAAACTGAACTGAGCAGAAGTGAGGATATCCTCCTGCATATACCGGTCGTGTATTCCATCAAGACTGTCTGCGTTAGTTCCGTAATATCCGGTCACTCTTGAAGTTTCGGGAGCGACCTTCGGTCCCGCTGCGCCGTGATATTCAATAGAAATACTGAAATCTTGACTTTACTTACTTGTTTTTTGCTTTTGCGCCCGGGGTGATTGAATTCAGTGGAAAAGTTTTGCTAAGATTTTGCTACCGAAATTTGAAAATGCTCAGGATAATGCGACTAAGGAGGCTCAGTTCGAAGCCGGGGGTAGCAGAATGCGTAGGGAAGCCGATCGGCAAATGGATAGGGTTTTGATTTATAATCGGATGCTTAAGGCGGTTTCAGATGAACTAATATTTGAAAAAACGTTGCAAAAGGACCTCAGGTTCAAGTTGAGCGGTACATCTGAAGAACGGCTGAATATAAATAAGAAGAATGACCATTTATATCGTCGTATTAAAACAGCGGACGGTTACAAACATATCAGTAATAATGATCCGCGGATTAAAAAAATAAGCAAGCGTCACTTTTTTGTGGAGATGCGTTCGAGGCTCAAGAATAATATAGAACTTCTTGGGAAGGTTTCATCTGTATTTAAGTCTTATAGCCCAGAGGCTGTGATATCTGATCTTTCCCCTGCGTACGTTGTATCAGCACATGAAATGTACCGAGAACTCGGGCTATTTAGTACGGAAATCCAGTCGGAGCGGGTAGTGGCAACAGATGAAACACATCCGGAAAATCTGCTCATCATGACGAGGCAGGGGTTTCTTGTGAGATCGAGAGTGGAGGCACTGATTGCGGATGTGTATTTCGATAAAGGCGTCATTGTTGAGTACGAAGCGCCTCTTTATGTGGGGAATGGGATGTTTATCAAGCCGGATTTCACACTGCATCTCGATGCCGTAAGGAGCCTGAGGTTTCATGAGCACGCAGGTATGTTCAACGATCCGGATTACAGAAGCCAGCTCAAGTGGAAACTGACCAAATACATGGAAGCTGGCTTCAGGATCGGAAAGGATGTGCTGCTCACGTACGACGATGACTATGGCAAACTTGATATGGACGGGATAGCGAGAGCGATAGACTTGTTTGTTTCGATGTCTTAAATAAGTTTTTCGATCTGCGCTTCATCGTATCCCAGCAGATCGCGGAACACGTGATATGAGTCTTCGCCGAGGAGAGGCGCGGCTTTGCGGATACTGTCATCGGCTGTGTCGATTTTGACTGGGCAACCCTGGAATCTGATCTCGCTGTCCATGCCGGGCTGGTAAATCTCCCAAAGCATGTTGCGCTGCCTGATCAGGTCGGATTCGGTTATTGCGGAGATTTTGTTGATGGCGCTGTAAGGTATTCCGGCTTCCGTCATGATGTCCTCAAGCTCGGCGAGAGTTTTGGTCGTCGTCCAGCTTTCGATCGTTGGCTTGAGCTCCGTGAAATAGTGCTCGTAACGGGTCCGGCCGGTCAGGTATCTCGGGTCCGTCTTCATTTCGGGTTTGCCCATGACGTCACAAAGTCTGTGATACAGCCTGTCTGTCGCACAGCAGATTACGCATTTGCCGTCTTTCGCCATGTAGGAGTCGAAGGGCGCGGCTCCTGCTCCGACGTCGCCGGTGCATCCCGGTTCATCACCGACAACTGTATAACGGACGACAGCATTTTCGAGGATAGAAAAAACTGTGTCGAGCATGGAGATGTCGACGCGGCTGCCTTTGCCCGTACGCTCACGGTCGTGGAGCGCGGTCAGTATACCGATACACATGTACGCTCCGGCGAAGCTGTCAGCAATTGCGGGGCCGGTCGTTACAGGTTCGCCGCCGATGTGGCCGGTAACGGTCATAAGGCCGCCTTTTGCCTGGGCGACGAGGTCGTATGCCGGCCTGTCGGAATATGAGGTGCCGGTCCCGTATCCGGAAACAGACGCGTATATCAGCCGGGGATTTATCTCCTGCATCGTCTGATAACTGAAGCCAAGACGTTCGAGCGTGCCGACTTTGAAATTCTCACAAAGCACGTCCGACACCGCGATCAGATCCCGCAGCGCCTGTTTGCCTTCTTCTGTCTTGAGGTTAATGACGATACCGTACTTGTTTCTGTTGAGACCCGCAAAATACGCGCTCCAGTCGTTCTTGAACGGTCTCCAGCCGCGTGACTGGTCGCCATCGGGGCTTTCGATTTTGATGACCTCAGCGCCGAGATCGGCAAGCTGCATCGTGCAGAACGGGCCGCTGTATGCCTGCGTAAGGTCGAGTACCCTTATGTTGTCGAGTGGTCTGCTCATGGTTGTCCTTCTATCTGTAGCTGGTTTTGCTGGTCCTGCTCCAAAGGCCCATCTTCTCGGCTTCGGCGATGAGTTCGTCGCGGAAATCCGGATGAGCTATGCTGATAAGCGCTTCTGCGCGCTGGAATGTGGTCTTGCCTTTAAGGTTGACGGCGCCGTACTCGGTTACTATGTAGTTGACCATCGAGCGCGGGGTAGTGACGACCGAACCGGTCTTGAGGAGCGGGCGGATGTTGGTCTCGAGTTCGCCGGCTTTGTTGCGGTATGTGGAATTACAACAAAGGAAGCTCTTGCCGCCCTTGGACGCGCACGCGCCCATAACAAAGTTCAGCTGGCCGCCCGTTCCGCTAAGGTGTCTGTAACCCGCGGATTCTGAGCAGACCTGGCCGTAAAGGTCGACGTTCACGCATGCGTTGATGGAGGTGAATTTGTCGATTGCAGAAACGACTCTGAAGTCGGTAACGTAATCTATCGGAACGATCTCACAGATCGTGTTTCCGTCGATGAAATCATAGAGACGCTGGCTTCCGCCCGCGAATGCGTAGGTGATCTTGCCGGGGTGGAAGTTCTTTGTGCTGGTGAGCTTGCCCGCGTCGTAGAGGTCGAGGAACGGTTCGGTGAGGCGCTCGGAGTGGCAGGAAAAATCGCCAAGGTCGGAATCGACCAGGAGTTTTCCGATAGCGTTCGGCGTGCCGCCGATACCCAGCTGTAGCGTGGCGCCGCTTGTTATCTCGGCAACGACATGGCCTGCAATCAAGCGGTCATTGTCTGTCGGGATGACAGGCGGGAGCTCGGGGAGCGGGGTGTTTGAACCTTCCACGATATAATCGACGTCTCCGATGTATACGTCAACGTCAATGCCGTAAGCGCGCGGCATGTTTTCATTGACTTCCAGGATCACAGTTTTCGAAGCGTCGATTGCGGAATTAGCACAGGAAAGGGATGTGCCGATATTGAAATACCCGTTCGCGTCCATCGGGCCGACCTGGATCACGCACAGGTCGAACGGCGCAAGATCGCGCCAGATATGACCAAGCTCGCTGTAAATATTAGGCGTGAACCAGTCAAATCCTGCATCCTGCATCTTGCGGTCGACTTCCGAAAAGAACGGGGCGGAGAATCTGACCTGTTCGGGGGAAGAAGCGGCCTTGAATACTTCGAAAGGCGTCGGTTTCCCGAGTTCGTCGACGATCTCGAGCCCGGAGAGTTCGCCTGCCGCGACGCGCGCGGCAAGCGCGCGGTCGACATCTATCGTCTGCGCGTAATTGATCCCGTAAAAGACTCTGTCGCCGGACTTGATCTTTCCTGCGGCTTCTTCTGGGGTCAAGAGTTTTTCTTTATATTTAGCCGCGAGTTCGCTGCGTTTATACATCTCAATACCTCCTGTGCGTGCCGGGCAGCGCGTCTGGATGTCCGGCTGTCAGTGCGGCTTTACTATGCGCCGCTGGGGCTGGTGTTTATTAATTTGCCCCGGACGTGACGTCCGGGGCAGAGTTTGCCGCGTCAGCGGGCTTTGTTAGATCAATATGTGGATTTACTCGTTCTGGTCCAGAGGCCCATCATGTCAGCTTCTTTTATGAGCTCGTCGCGGAAATCGGGATGAGCGATGCTGATGAGAGCTTCGGTGCGCTGCCAGGTCGGGATTCCCTTGAGATTGACCGCGCCGAATTCAGTCACGAGATAGTGGACTGCGGGACGCGGGGTGGAAACAACGGCGCCCTGCGGGAGGATCGGACGGATATTGGAAGTGAGTGATCCGTCTTTGTTCTCGCGAACGGAGTTCAGGCAGATGAAGCTCTTGCCGCCCTTCGATGCGTACGCGCCCATGACGAAGTCGAGCTGTCCGCCGGTACCGCTGATGTGTCTGTAGCCGACTGTTTCGGAGCAGACCTGTCCATAAAGGTCGACGTTGATGCAGCCGTTTACGGACACGAATTTATCGATGCTCGAAATGACCGAGAAGTTGTTGACGTAATCAACAGGAGCCGCCATGCAGGTCTGGTTGTTGTCGATGAAATCGTAAAGCTCTTTGCTGCCGCCGGCGAGCGTGTAAACGATCTTGCCTGTGTCGCGGTTCTTGGAGCTCGTGACCTTGCCCGCTTTGATGAGATCCATGTACGGATGGCTCATGAATTCGGTGTGGATCGAGAAATCACCTTTGTCGGACTCTGCGAGGAAGTTTCCGATAACTGTCGGAAGTCCGCCGATTCCGAGCTGAAGCGTGCTGCCTTCTTCAATGAGGTCGACCACGTATTTGGCGACCTTCGCGTCGGTCTCGTTGCCGATCGAGGGCGGGAGTTCAGCGAGCGGAGTGTTTGATCCCTCGATGACCCAGTCGACATCGTCGATATTCCAGTCGTTGTAAATACCGAGAGCTCTCGGCATGTTCGTGTTTACTTCGAAAATGACCATCTTGGCCGTCTCGAGCAGCGCGTAGATGTCTGCCGGTGAAGGTCCAAGGTTGAAGTTGCCGAATTCGTCCATCGGCGTTACCTGAACGGCTACAACGTCCCAGCCGCCCCTGTTTCTCCAGAAACTCGGAAGCTCGTTGAAGAACATCGGTGTGAACCAGTTGCGGCCTTTGTTAAGCATGCTGCGGTCAAGGCCGACCATGTGCGGGGATGTGAACTGAACTTCGTCAACTGTCGAAGTCCTGTCGAATACATCATAGCCTTTGTCTCTGATCGAGAGCGCGCATTCGAACTTGAGATTCTTGAGTTCGCCGTTCACGACTCTTTCAGCAATTGCCGCGTCGATGTCGTATGGGCAGCAGTGCGTGAATCCGTAAGCAATGCGGTCGCCGTCCTTGATCTTCATTGCGGCCTCTTTAGCTGTGACGAGTTTCTCCTGATAAAGCTTCTGTACTTGGGATAAGGGTTTCATATGGGGTCGCCTTTCTTTATGATATTTGAGTTATCTGATTAGTTGACAAAATGATACGTTCTGAGAACGTCAGTACCAAATATTATACCACGCGAAATGTGGCAGTGTCGACAGTTTTTTGTTGAAATTTGGGCATTTTCCGTGGAATGTGCCCGTCCGGGGGTTCATGCGTCATGCCCGATAAAGCCTCAGGCGCCATATCCGCCAAATCTGCCGCCAAAAGCATTGTGAGAACCTAAAGTGGGGAAAATTTCAACGTTCTTTGGCTGTCATCCGGACAAAGCCCGCTTGAGCTCAGATTCCGAAGGCCGAAATCGTTGAAATCTTCCCCACTTTTCCGCGCAGAAAAACGTTTGGCGATGAAAATCGCCATAAATGGAAATATGTGTCAGCACCTCCCGCGGCAGATTCAGCAAAAGGAGCGAAACGAACACTTCCGGTCTTTATACTGAAAAAAACAGGTGCAATATTCTGCTACAATGTGTTATACTATTCTCTGCATCGAGCAGCAGTAGCTCAGGGGATAGAGCGTCGGTTTCCTAAACCGTGCGTCGGGTGTTCGAATCGCCTCTGCTGCATAACGGAAAAGAGACGGCTTTTAGCCGTCTCTTTTTCGTTTATATAGTATAGCGATTCGAACACGAATAATTATACATTAATAATGTGGTCTGAGTAAATAGTTTAATTATTGCCTGCACGCATCAGATTCAGCGGCCCGAGAGCGCCGTCAGGATGAGGCGAGGAAGAACGAGCCTTGAGAAGGGGTGCCTGGTCAAATCGTGGATCTGTTCGCCGGGAAGCGTGCCTTTGTAGTTGGCGGACGCCAGCACGAAAAACAGTCCGCAGAGGAATATGTACAGGTGGAATGCGAGCCACAGAACAAGCGGAAGGTATGTGAACCAGCCGTCCATGACGGACATCATGAGCGCGCGGAACAAAGCGTAGCCGATCACGGCAATGCACA
>JAFOKI010000265.1 GCA_017419895.1 Eubacterium sp.
AAGGCTCCCGGCTCTTTCCGGAAGCAGCGTTCTCGACTCTCTTTCCGCTATTATTATACCGTTTACGGATAATAAATCAAGAGAATCGATGGCAGACAGTACATCCTCGTAAACTCCAGCTTTGTAAGGCGGGTCGACAAAGAATATATCAACCTTGCCGCGTATCTTGGCAAGTGTTCTCCTGAAATCTCCAGTGAATACTACAGATCTGTCTTCCGCGCCGCAGTGTGTGATATTTCTTCTTATTATACCTACGGCTTCCCTGCTGTTATCGCAGAAATAACAAAGCTCCGCACCGCGCGAGATAGCTTCCAGCCCGAGATTTCCCGTTCCTGCGAAAAGATCGCAGCAAACCGCTCCGGGTATATCATTCATCAGAATACTGAACAGCGCTTCTTTCACCTTATCCGATGTCGGTCTTATTTCATTGTTTGCCGGGGTCTCAAGTTTGCGCCCCTTGAATTCGCCGGTTATTATTCTCATCTAAATCTCCAGTCTTATATCGCCTTTGAATAGTTTTTCGATCCTTGCCCTGAGTCCGGCATTTTCTCCGGACGATAAAGAAGGATCGAGTTCAAGCACTTTCGAGGCTGATTCCTTTGCCCGCTCAAGCACGGCGACATGTTTGACAACGTCGGCGAGGTGCATCTCAAAGGTTCCGTGCTGCCTTGTGCCGAAAATCTCACCCGGGCCCCTTAATTTAAGGTCTTCCTCGGCGATAACAAAACCGTCTGTCGTCTCAGTCATTATCCTGGCGCGCTCTTTCGCGATTTCGGATTCTTTATTCATGACCAGGTAACAGTATGACTGTTCATCGCCTCTTCCGACCCTGCCTCGCAGCTGATGCATCTGCGCCAAACCGAACCTTTCACAGTTTTCAATAACCATCACTGTGGCATTTTTTACATTTATGCCTACTTCTATCACTACTGTTGAAACGAGCAGGTCTATGTCACCTCTTGCAAAAGCCGACATTATGGTATCTTTTTCTTCCTGCTTCATCGCGCCGTGGATCATCGCGACAGATCTGTCAGGAAACAGTTTTTTCATTTCCGCGAACAGCTCTTCAGCAGATTTTGCTTCGATCTTTTCGGACTCTTCTATCAGGGGGCATACCACGTAGCACTGTCTCCCCTCACGCATCCTCGCGTTCACGAAAGAATAGACATGTCTTCTGTCTTCTTTATATACAGCCTTAGTCAGTATTGGCTTACGGCCAGCCGGCATCGTGTCTATCACCGATATGTCGAGATCGCCGTACAAGATGACTGCGATAGTTCTCGGTATTGGTGTGGCGGTCATGACCATCACATTCGGATGGTCGCCCTTTTCCGCGAGTTCACGTCTTTGGGCTACGCCAAACCTGTGCTGTTCGTCGGTTACGACAAGTCCGAGAGCTTTGTATTCAACATCATGCTGGATCAAAGCGTGAGTACCGACTATGACCTCTAGTTCACCTGATGCCATACGTATGAGAGTGTCACGTCTTTCGGCGGGAGTAAGGCTTCCTGTTAGAAGTCCTACTTTGATGCCAAAAGGAGCATAATCCTTTGTCAGAGTATCAAAATGCTGCTTGGCAAGTATTTCGGTCGGCGCCATCATTACAGCCTGGAATCCGCTTCTAACACAGGCATACATAGCTGTCTCGGCGACTGCTGTCTTTCCGGATCCCACGTCACCCTGGACCAGCCTGTTCATCGGTTTCGGTGAACGTAAGTCTGCAGCAATCTCATCCCAGGTTCTTTCCTGCCCGGATGTAAATGCAAATCCCAGAGAACTCCGGAATTCTTCCGCAGGTGCAGGATCGATCGATATGCCCCCGGTTATCTTCTCAGCTCCTTGTCTTGAGTACAGAAGTCCGGTCTCGAGAACAAAGAGTTCTTCGAACACCATCCGGTATTGCGCCTGTTTGATCTTTCTCTCTTCGTCCGGGAAATGGATATTCTCAAGAGCGTATGCAGGAGAACAAAGCCTCTCATTACGAACTATCTCTTCCGGTATCCATTCTTCCGCGTCATTTGCCGCAGGAAGCGCCTGTGCGATGAGTTTCCTGAGTTCAGCTCCGGATACGCCCTGTATTTCTCTGTACACCGGAACGATGCCGCGTATATCGCCTTTGTCGCCCTTCCTGTGAAACTCCGGGTGAACCATTTGTTTTCTGCCCGAGTTGACGGTTACTTTGCCATAAAATACGTATTCCTGACCAACGACAAAAAAGTTGCTGATGTAACTTCCGTTAAAAAATACTATTTCGATGTTTGCTGTGTCATCTGTAACGAGAAGAGTCAGCGGCGCATTTTTCTTATATCTGTATCCGCTGAATCTTCTGGACGCAACACGTGCCTCAATCAGACATGAACTTCCGGGCACGGCATTCCTTATTGATGTCACATTCCGCCTGTCTTCATATCTTCTGGGCACGCATTCAAGCAGGTCTCTTACATTACTGATCCCCGCATCACGTAGAATTTTTGACTTCTTGGGACCGACACCGCTTAGTGTCGAAACAGGATCGCTCAGGAGAATGCCTGATTTATTGCCTTTATTATTTTGTTCATCGATAGATGGACTACTCATATGAATAAGTTACCTTCAGATTTCTCCTGACAGTATTTCTCTTCTGATTGATGAGGCAGAAAAAACCAAGGCGGATCTTGTGATGATGGGGGCGACGCGCGTTTATGCGGATGGACATACGGATTATTTATCGGCCGTAAAGGCGAGCGAGGCTAATTACAAAAGC
>JAFOKI010000266.1 GCA_017419895.1 Eubacterium sp.
CAAATCATCGGCGATGGGAAGTCTTTTCAAACTCACTTATGACATTACCCTGAAAGATCCGGCAGCGGAGAAAGAAATGGTTGACATGATCAGATGCAGGAACGGGAACCTGGAAGTGAGCGTGATGAAACAAGGCTATATATCGGATGCGCTTTGATGAATGGATAATGCAGGATGATATATAAGATAAAAGGAGAACTGGTATGAAATTCAATAAAACAAAGCGTGCTGCGCTCGCCCTTGGGCTTACTCTCATGATGACATGCTCATTCACGGCATGCGCGGCGCAGACAGCAGCAGAAAGTAATTCTTCCGGAGCGGTGCAGCGCACAGAGGAAAGCGCTGCAGCAGAAAGTGATTCTTCAAAAGTGACCCAGGTAAGCACCGTCACGGACATGTTCACGGAAAGAGACCTTGCAGGGACATATGATGAAAGCTCGGCAGTCAGGATAACTTTGTCGGATCAGGGCACAGAAGCTTTGACTGCAGATGGTAAAACGTCCAATGATGTGTCGGTTGACGGACAAAATGTGACGATTTCAGACGAAGGCGTATATATCCTGACCGGAACGCTGTCGGACGGACAGATAATCGTCGACTGCGGCAGTTCGGAAAAAGTCCAGCTGGTACTTGACGGAGTCAGCATCACGAATGATTCGAGCGCTGCGATCTATATAAAATCCGCCGACAAAGTCTTTGTGACGCTTGCAGAGGGCAGCGAAAACACTCTTTCTAATACAGGAAGCTATGTTCAGACCGATGACAACAATGTGGACAGTGTAATATTCTCAAAGGACGATCTGACTCTGAACGGAACGGGATCGCTCACGGTTAGCGCCGAATACGGACATGGCATCGTTTCAAAAGACGATCTGGTACTCGCGGATGTGACGCTCACAGTAACTGCAGAGAAGAAGGCTCTCGATGCTAATGACAGTGTGCGCATAGCAAGCGGTACATTCGATCTGACCTCGGGTACAGACGGTATCCACGCAGACGATGATGATAAGAATGTGGGCTTTGTTTACATAGCGGACGGAGATTTCACGATAAGCGCAGGGGATGACGCAGTACATGCTCTTGCGGATCTCACGATCGATGGCGGGAAGATCAACGTAACAAAGAGTTATGAAGGCCTGGAAGGAACCACGGTCACGATCAATGCGGGAGACATAAATATAGTTTCTTCCGATGACGGTATCAATGCCGCAGGCGGTAATGATGCAAGTGGTTTCGGAGCAGGCGGCAGGAACGGAAACGTAACTGAGGATCAGAATGATGCTTTCGCATCGTCCCAGACATGCCTCATTCAGATAAATGGCGGAAATGTCCATGTGAACGCGGAAGGTGACGGTATAGACTCCAACGGTTCGATTGAGATAACCGGAGGAACGACTTTCGTGGAAGGACCGCAGGGGAGCGGTAACGGAAGCCTTGATGTCGGCGACAGATCAGGTTCAGCGATTATAACGGGAGGATACTTTGTTGCGGCAGGATCATCCGGAATGTCCGTAAACTTCGACAGCGCATCCACTCAGGGAGCGATACTCCTGAATACAAACAATGCGACAGGAACAGTGACAGTCAAGGATGCTGCCGGAAACGAGATCGTATCTGAAACAACTTCCAAACAGTTCAATTGTGTGCAGGTAAGCACGCCTGAAATCAAGCAGGGTGAAACATATACCGTTACAGCGGGCGAGACTGATTACACAGTAACTATGGACAGCCTGATCTACGGTAACTCCGGAGGATTCGGAGGCCGCGGCGGAATGGGCGGTTTCGATAACGGCAACGGCGGAGGACAGATGCCCGGTAACGGTCAGTACGATCAGATGCCAGGCAATGGTCAGTATGATCAGATGCCGCGAGGACATATGGGAGGACGAGGCGGCATGAAAGGCGGTAATCAGGGGCAGATGCCCGCTGCACCGGAAAACCCTGATAATGGATTTTCAGGCGGTTCCGGGAACGGCAGCTCCGGTGATGCAGACGGCCAGATAGCCGACAAAGCAATTTAGTATCTGTGAAATATGCAATATGCTGTCACGCCGGTAAGGCGTGACAGCTTTGTTGTATCGAAACCAATACGCGAATGTGCTGAAAAGTTGTATGCAAGATTAATAAGTCACCTTGCGGAATCAGATTAAATATTATAGAATTAATTAAATGTTCAAGCCACACGTAATCGAGGAACAGGAGGACTCAATGGCATACTTTTTTGAGGAACCATCAAGAACATTCAATGAGTATCTGCTGATACCGGGATATACATCGGAAGCGTGCCTTCCGGACAATGTATCTCTCAGGACACCAATAGTTAAATTCAGAAAAGGTGAAGAGTCGGCGCTTTACGCAAACATTCCGCTGGTATCGGCGGCGATGCAGGCTGTATCCGACGACAATATGGCAGTAGCGCTTGCAAGAGAAGGCGGCATCTCGTTCATTTACTGCTCGCAGACGATCGAGAATCAGGCTGCGATGGTGAGACGCGCGAAGGAATACAAAGCCGGTTTTGTAAGGAGCGACAGTAATGTGCGTCCGGACCAGACTCTGGCGGACGTGTTAAAACTCAAGGAAAAATACGGACATTCAACGATAGCGGTAACAGATGACGGAACGTCTGCGGGCAAGATGCTCGGACTGGTAACGAGCCGCGACTACAGAGTGAGCAGGACACCGATCGATACGCCGGTCAGCGAGTTCATGACGCCGTTCGATAAACTCGTCTGCGCAAAAGAGGGCTGCACTCTCAGCGAGGCCAATGACATTCTTTGGGACAATAAGCTGAACGCGCTTCCCGTAATCGATGACAACCAGAGACTCGTGGCATTCGTATTCAGAAAAGACTACGACAACCACAAGACCAACCCGCTCGAACTCTTGGATAACCATAAGCGTTTTGTCATTGGAGCAGCGGTAAACACCAGAGACTATGAAGAGCGTATCCCGGCGCTCATAGACGCAGGCGCGGACGTGCTCTGCATCGACTCTTCAGAAGGCTACTCCGTATGGCAGGCCAGAACACTTGCATGGGTACGCGAGAAATACGGCGACACGGTCAAAATCGGCGCAGGAAACGTAGTCGACGCTGACGGATTCAGATTCCTTGCGGATGCCGGTGCGGACTTTATCAAGATCGGTATCGGCGGCGGTTCGATCTGCATCACGCGTGAGCAGAAGGGTATTGGCCGCGGACAGGCGACAGCAGTCATAGATGTCGCAAAGGCAAGAGATGAGTATTTCGAGGAAACCGGTGTTTATGTACCGATCTGTTCGGACGGCGGTATCGTATACGACTACCATATGACTTTGGCGCTTGCGATGGGATCCGATTTCATCATGCTCGGAAGATATTTCGCCCGTTTCGACGAGGCACCGAGCAACAGGCTCAATATAAACGGAAACTACGTCAAGGAATACTGGGGTGAAGGTTCCAACCGTGCCCGCAACTGGCAGAGATATGACCTCGGCAGTGAGACGACAGGTATGAAATTCGAGGAAGGCGTCGACTCGTACGTACCGTACGCGGGCGGTATCCGCGAAAACCTTGCTCTTTCGCTCAACAAAGTCAAATCGACCATGTGCAACTGCGGAGCAATTGACATCCCGACTTTCCAGAAAACCGCCAAGCTCACGCTTGTATCCGCGACATCCATCGTGGAAGGCGGAGCGCATGACGTTATCCTGAGAGATTCGGCACAGAACACGATCAGATAATGGCCGGTCATGGCCTTGGATGATATAGAAATGATATCTTGGAGGTGTAATGATGACAATTGACAGAAGAAGGAGTATCATCACATGCGTGATCCTCACGATCATTACCTGCGGCATTTATGAGTTTATCTGGATAGCCAGGGTACATGAGGATCTCGAAAATGAAAGCCAGCAGTATTCGGGGACGAGCGGCGGAATGGTCGTACTATTCTCTATTCTGACGTGCGGTATATATTTTCTTTACTGGCTGTATAAATCGGGCGGCAAGATCTCATATATCAAGCGTATGGATCTGGGCGACAGCAACATCGTTTCCACAAGCGACAACGGGCTTCTTTATCTGATCCTCGGTATCTTCGGCCTTGGAATCGTAGCAATGGCTCTCATGCAGTCCGATCTCAACGATCACTTTACACTGACTTCGGGCTGGCAGGATAACGTGAACGGCGGCGGATACGGCGGCGGTTATGGTCCGCAGGGCGGCGCTCCTAACGGCGGATACAATTACAATAATACGCAGCAGAGCGCTCCGAACTACAACACTTACGGCGGCCCGGGAGCGACTTACAGCTATGGCGGCGGCTATACCGGTCAGCAGAGTGCTCCGAACTACGAGCAGCAGCACTATGAAGCACCGCAGTACGGCCAGCCACAGCAGCCTCAGTATGGTGAGTCTCAGTACGGTCAACCCCAGTATGGTCAGCCACAGCAGCCGTATTATGAAGCTCCTCAGTACAGTCAGCCTGCTCAGCCGGAGCAACCGATATACAGCCAGCCAGCTAAGCCGGATCTCCAGTACGGGCAGTTCCAGTATGACGCCCCTGCAGAAGATATTCCGAACGCAGGACCGCAGATGGTTTGGGATGCGAGTGTTCCGGGAGAATCCGGACCGGAGGCTCCTGTTCAGGATGCGTCCCAGAATGATCCTTCGCTGAACTGGTATGATCAGGCGACAGAAGAGGCAAGTCAGCCGGTAGACGAACCCGATCCGAAAAATGTCGAGTAATACGGTAGTCGTTCGGTATTAAAATCAAATATTTGCAAAGCAATGGGGCTGTCGCATTTTGATGAAGCGGCAGCCTCTTTGTTTCCGGAGCGATTTTGGCGGTTATTTGTCAGGGGAATTGCTTTGAGAATTGCGGTGAGTGATCTGACGCAATGGGATTCATCTGCGCAAAGACTTTGTAAACGTCGCAAATAATGTGTTACAATCAAAAAATGGATTTAAAAAGAGTAAGAAATCTTGCAATAGTATTGGCAGTGCTCGTGGGGTACGCGCTCGTGTGCCATTTCACCGCTTTCAGGATCCCGTGCCCATTCTTCACTGTAACGGGACTCAAGTGTCCGGGATGCGGCATGACCAGGATGTGCATGGATATCATGCACTTGGATCTCAAGGCGGCATATCTGGAGAATAGGGCTATATTCGTTACGCTGCCGGTGCTGGGGTGGTTTCTTGGATACAACGCGCTCAGGTATGTTGGCGTGATAAAAGGTGAAAGACTGAAAAAACCGACGGAAATCATAGGATGGTGCCTGGTTGCCGTTTATGTGATTTTTGGATTTGTAAGAAATTTCACTGGTATGTAGAAACGGCTGTGCGCAGGCATAAAAGATTGCGGAGTCACGGCTTTGTCTGATAAAAAAGGGGAAAACAATGGATAAGATTCTGGTCATCGATTTTGGAGGGCAGTACAATCAGCTGATCGCGAGACGGGTAAGAGAGAGCAACGTGTACTGCGAGGTAGTGCCGTACACAATGCCGTTGGACGAGATACTCGCCAAAGAGCCGAAAGGCATCATTTTGACCGGCGGACCGAACAGTGTGTACGATCCTGAGTCGCCGCACTACGATCCGGAGCTTTTCAGCTGCGGCGTGCCGGTTCTCGGTATTTGCTACGGAGCACAGCTCATGGCGTGGACAATGGGTGGAAAAGTCGAGACCGCGCCGGTCAGCGAATACGGGAAAACCGATGTGGACGTGGACATAAGCGGAAAGCTTTTCCATGGAGTGTCGGATAATACGGTCTGCTGGATGAGCCACACTGACTACATAGCTGAGCCCCCCGAGGGATTCAGAATCACTGCGCACACGGACGTGTGCCCGGTCGCGGCGATGGAGAATGCCGGCAAAAAACTGTATGCTGTCCAGTTCCATCCCGAAGTTACCCATACGGCTGAAGGCCGGAGCATGCTGAACGCGTTCGTATACGGTCCGTGCGGCTGCAAAGGGGACTGGAAAATGGACGATTTCGTGGAGCGTACCATTGCTGAGATCAGGAACAAAGTCGGCGACGGCAAAGCTCTCTGCGCGCTTTCCGGCGGCGTGGATTCTTCTGTCGCGGCTGTCCTTATGTCAAAGGCGATAGGCAAGCAGCTTACATGCGTTTTCGTGGATCACGGGCTTCTGCGGAAAGATGAAGCAGAAGGCGTCGACCGCGTGTTTGGACCTGACGGCGGGTTCGACCTTAACTATGTGCATGTAGATGCGCGCGACCGATTCTTTGGTAAACTGGCCGGTGTCACCGAGCCGGAGCAGAAACGAAAAATTATAGGTGAGGAATTTATCCGCGTGTTTGAGGAAGAGGCCAAGAAGATCGGCGCGGTCGATTATCTTGTCCAGGGGACGATTTATCCCGATGTCATCGAGAGCGGCCTTGGCAAGTCAGCAGTGATAAAATCACACCACAATGTCGGAGGACTCCCCGATTACGTCGATTTTAAGGAAATAATCGAACCTCTCAGGATGCTCTTCAAGGACGAGGTCAGAAAAGCCGGCCTCGAGCTCGGGCTTCCTGAGAGCCTAGTATATCGTCAGCCATTCCCGGGTCCGGGTCTCGGAATACGTATCATCGGCGAAGTAACAAAGGAAAAAGTCAGAATAGTCCAGGAGGCTGACGCGATCTACCGTGAGGAAATCGCAAAAGCAGGGCTTGACCGCAAGCTGAATCAGTATTTTGCGGCGCTTTCGAACATGCGCTCAGTCGGTGTTATGGGTGATTTCAGGACATATGACTATGCAGTGGTGCTGCGTGCGGTGCTGACATCCGATTTTATGACTGCTGAAGCGGCGGAACTTCCGTGGGAGCTTTTGCAGACTTGCATGACCAGAATCGTGAACGAGGTCGATGGCGTGAACCGCGTCATGTATGACCTTACAACAAAGCCGCCCGCAACGGTGGAACTCGAGTAGCAGGATTTGAAGGGGAACGAGCTTATCTTTACAGCGATTGAAAAGGCCGTCCCGATTGTATATAATCAAACAGTAAATATTGTTCAAATATGCTTTAAAAAGGGGTTCATATTATGAAAAACTGATCGCACTGGTTTTTGTATTCATGATCGCCATAATGGCAGCGCCGCTGGTCTTTGACTCGACCGGGGCCGTGTACGCTGCAGGCGGTGAATACGGTACGCTTGCTGTCAGCGAGGAAGGCGTGCTGTCGGTAACAGGTACGAATGGTCAAGCCGCAGTTGTCCCGGCTGACATAACACTTAAGAGCGGAGTGCTTACCATCCCGTCTCAATACATCTTTAAAAATGTATATATCAGCGGTCCTTCGGGATCTGACATTACAGTCAAAACGCAGGGGACTGATCCACTTGTAGTAACAGACGAGTTAAAATACATCGGTCAAAAGAACATCAAATTCGAATCCGCAAAGATCAAGGCAGTATACATATACTTAGATGGAGATTCTGATGGTACTAACGAGATCAATAATAGTGAGATCGAAACGACCCATTACAGTTTTTATTCAAATCCTTCTCTATCTATCATTAACAGCAAGGTCAAAACGGGCCAAACTTACGACTCTGAATTGACGGTTTATGGAAATCTCGAGATAAGCGGTTCTGATATAGTTGTGGATGATGGCATTATGTGTCACGGCTCATTGAATATCCTGGATTCTACTGTCGATATCACAGGAAAGAATTCCCATTATGGGTATATCCAAGCAAACGGGGCTGACGAGAACGGTTGTTGTCTCCTGATCCGCGGATCCAAGATCAAGCTGAGTACTGATATCACATCTCTAGGCGGCGATATTCTGATCGAGGATTCCGAGGTAGATCTTACGGGTAAGTACCCATATAATTGGAGCGTCAACACGAATGGCGTGATCACTTGCGCGATAGATTACGGCGATACCGCAAACGTCGTCATAACCGGTTCCACGATCAACGCTAACGGAGGGATAGACTGTGAGGGCAGTCTTTCCATGACCGGATCCGTGATCACGGCGGGAAACGAACCGGTCTATCCTGGTGATGATACCCGTTCGGTATTCACAGTTGCCGGCGATATCAGCATCGAGGACTGCGAGATCAACGCTACTTCATATGTGGAGGGAGTTCCTGTCTATGCGACAAACGGCAAGATGCTTGTCAACGGTCAGGAAGTGAGCGATCCATCTTCTGTTAATTTCTGCAGGGTCACATTCAAAGCCGTCAACGGCAAATTTGCTGACGGGAAAACCTCTGTCGCACGTTCACTTCTAAGCGGACAGAAGATCGATGCAGGCAAGATCCCCGCGGTCACACCGGATCAGGGCTATGCTGCGGGATCATGGGACAAAGACCCGTCTGCGCAGACGATAAGCAGCGATATCACGTTCACATACACTTGCACTGCACTGCAGCCAGCGGTCGGCACAGTCATTACCGATACGGCCACCGGCTACAAATACAAGGTAACAGTCAAGGGCAAGCAGGTCGCTTTCTGCGGATTGAGCGGCGCAGTGAAGAAAGTCAAGATGCCTGCTTCTGTAACTCTCAAAGGTACAAAGTACACAGTTACATCTGTAGCCAAGAACGCGCTCAAGAAAAACAAGAAGGTGACTTCTGTCGTCATCGGAAGCAATGTTGAGACCATCGGCGCGACCGCGTTCAGCGGCTGCACAAAACTCACGTCTGTCACCATCGGCAAGAAGGTCAAGGCTATAAAGGCAGGAGCGTTCAAGGGTTCCAAGAAACTGAAGAAAATAACGATCAAGACCACTAAACTCACGACGAAGAAAGTCGGCAAGAAAGCATTTACGGGCATCTACAAGAAAGCGGTCTTCAAAGTTCCCGCCAAGAAGCTGAAAGCATACAAGACGCTTCTGAAGAAAAAAGGCGCTCCAAAGAAGGCGGTCTACAAGAAGTAGGCCTATTCGTTGAACAACAAACCGGTCCATATGGGCAGAATGATCTTTGTAAGATGTATATAACAAAACGCGGGAGTTAGCCGGCTCCCGCGTTTGTGCTACAATGCGACGATTTGACATATGAAACGCGAAATATCACCTTTGCGACGGTCGAAATCGAATAGAATAGAGACGAAATGACAGGCAACGTGGTATAATCAAAATTACGGACCCCAAGAACGGATGATTCAGTATAATAAATACAATGATAGTATCGGGTCAGATTTAAGAGGTTTCATGTAGAAAGGCGAGTAGAGATTATGTTAAGTACAACACAGAGCCGGATGTTTTATTCTTTAAGAAAGCGATCCGGGAATCCCGTTATCAGGACGGCTGTTTTGGTTTTACTGATTGTTATCGCTTTTTCAGTAATGATCGTCAGGGTCAATGCGGACGATAGTGTTGCGGTAACGGGAGTTTCGGTCAAAGACCGTAATGGTTACACATCTATGCAGCCTTGCTGGCCCGGACAAGGGCGGCAACTAACTGTAACGGTCAGCCCGAGCAACGCGACTAATAAAAACGTGACATTTTCGAGCAACGATGAATCGGTCGCGACGGTCACTGACGACGGTTATGTAAAAGCTGTCGGCGTTGGATCTGCCACGATAACGGTCACGACTGAAGACGGCGGATTTAAAGCGTACTATTCAGTAAATGCTGTTGAGTTCATTGCCACAGAAGGCGTGTACGTGACGAAATCATCTTCAGGCACGGACAGGGTTGAATCCATAGAAATGACTGGAGGAGAATCCGGAACATATTGGATCGTGACAGAGCCTTTGAATGCGTCCACACAGGCATTCAATGTGTATTCCGAGGACA
>JAFOKI010000038.1 GCA_017419895.1 Eubacterium sp.
ACGTGAAAAGCACTGGAGCCCGCTGCATACGATTCCGCATCTCGTGTGCATTGCCGTGATCGGCTACGCTTTGTTCCGCGCGCTCATGATGTCCGTCATGGACGGCTGGTTCACATACCTTCCGCTCGTCCTTTGGCTCGCATTCCACCTGTACATATTCCTCTGCGGACTGTTTTTCGTGCTGGCGTCCGCGAACTACAAAGGCACGCTTCCCGGCGAACAGATCCACGATCTGAACAGGCATCCTTTTGCAAGGCTCGTTCTTCCTCGCCTCATCCTGACGGCGCTCTCGGACCGCTGAATCTTTACGTGCAAACAATAATTAAACTATTTACTTAAACCACATTATTAATGTATAATTAAGTATGATTTTTTGTGTCTTTTTTGGCATGCGCTGACGCGCAAAACAGGAGGCATTCAGCAATGAAAAAATTGATATCCGCGTTTATCGCCGTGATGATGATTTTCGCGCTTTCCGCTGTGTTTGTTTATGCGGAAGGATCTGCAGATTTCAGCCCGGAGGGCGATCCGCTTACGTACGCGGTCCTGAGTGAAGAAGATAATACGGTCGCCGTTACAGGCGGCGAAGCCGGGCTGACCAGCATCACGATCCCGGCTACTGTTACGTATAACGATGTAACCTACAAAGTTACCGAGATCGCGGAGAGCGCCTTTGAGAACTACACCACGATAACGGAACTGAAATTCGCGCCGAATTCAAACCTCACCGCAATCCGGGCAAACGCGTTTTCGTATAACGTGAAGATCAATCCCGACGTCCCCGCCGCTATAACCTCACTGACATTTCCGGCCAGTCTGGTGACAGTGGAAGACGGTGCTTTCCACTGCATTCCGGTTGAGAATTTCGCGCTGGAAGACGGCAGCAAGCTGACGGAGATCCCCTGCGGTTTCCTTGCGGCCGACGGAAAAGACGGTTATGCGGGTGTAGATACCGAGAGCGAAAGTTTTCTCGATTTTATCCATATGATTCTCTTTGAATTCGAATCGTTCACCCCGGAAGAAGTCGCAAAAGCCTGCGACTGCCTGAAGACAATCGATTTCGGCGACAACAATTCTCTGGCACTCATCGGTCCCGGATCCTTCAAGAATCAGTCGCATCTCACAAGCATCGACTTTGGTAAAAACCCCGCGGCGCAGTCACTTGCCATCGCAAGCGGTGCCTTTGTTGCGGTAGGCAATAACGGCGCAGCCGCGGAAGAGGGTGAGGCGCTTGGCGGCATCGATACACTGGTGCTTCCCGCCAACTTGACAAAATTAAGCGAAGGCCAGACCGATACAAACGGCAGTTTCAGCTACGCCAGGATCAAGCACCTTGTTTTCAGTGACAACTGTAATCTCACTGAGATTCCGGGCGGCTTCATGGAGATCCCCGGAGAAGGCAGCAACGGACATCCGGGACTGCATTGTGATGATAATGGTACGAGGTGGTATTATGATGACGATATATATTCGTTCATCTATGATCCGGTCCAGATCGCGGCTAACAGCCTTGAGTCGATAGACTTCGGCAATAACAACAGCCTCACATCTATAGGAAACGGCGCGTTCAATAACCAGAGTCATCTGACAGATATAGTTTTCGGTACTTCAACGGCTACGAGCCTGAATATCGGATCCGGCGCGTTCATAGGCGCCGGAAACAACGGCTATCTGGTCGAGCAGAATATAGAGACAAAGCTTTGTTCCGGCATCGAGACATTGACTCTTCCCGCACGTCTGACCTCGCTGGGCATAGGCGCTTTCGACTGGGCAAATGTCAAAAATCTGGTATTCAGCAATGACTGCAAGCTGACATCGATTCCCGTCCATTTCCTGGGGATCAGCGGAGCAGGAAACAATGGTTATCCCGGAATGAATTCAAAAAAAGAATTCGCCGCTGATAAGGCGCAGCTTGTCTCCAACAGTTTAGAGACGATAGAATTCGGCAATAACAACAGCCTCACATCTATAGGAAACGGCGCGTTCTATAACCAAAGCCACCTCAAGAGCATAGACTTCGGGACTTCAAAGTCTTCAAAACTGGAGATCTGTCAAGGTGCGTTCATAGGCGTCGGAAACAACGGCTATCTGGTCGACAGCGGGGTCGATACCAAGCTGAACAGTGGTATAGAAACACTGACCTTCCCCGCACGTCTGACCTTGCTTGAAAGTGGCGCATTTGATTATGCATGCATCAAGAATCTAGTCTTCAGCGACAACTGCAAGCTTAAGACGATCGAATCCAATTTCCTGGGGATCAGCGGAGCAGGAAACAACGGGCATCCCGGACAGGATTATAACGGAAACTTTGTTAAGGACCAGGCCCAGCTGGCCGCAAACAGCCTTAAGACCATCAAATTCGGAAATAACAACAGTCTCATCAATATCTATGGCGGTGCGTTCAGAAACCAGAGCCATGTGACTCAAATCGACTTTGGTACCTCATCATCAATGCGTATCAACAGCGGAGCTTTCGTCGGAACAGGCAACAATGCCTATCTGTTTGATGAAGGCGCCGATACCGCCCTGAACAGCGGTATAGCTACATTGACGATTCCCGCCAACGTGAGTTTGGACAGCGGCGCTTTCGGCTATGCGGGTATCAAGAAGCTCGTATTCAGCAGCGGAAGCACACTCACAACACTGCCGGACGGCGCCTTCCAGAATCTCGACCTGATGGAGACATTGGTCCTTGGAAACGACTTCCCCGTGACCACCCTTAAAGGCGGCGCTTTCTCCAATTGCGACAGACTGACGTCCATCGATCTCAGCAACAGCAAGATCACGAGTATCGGTGACGCAATAAAAGAGAACCCCAAGCTGACCAGCATCACCTTCCCCAAAACGCTGCAGTCCATCACCTGGTCGGATACGCTGGAATGGAAATGCCCGTTCTTCGACTGCGGAAATGTCAATGAACTGAACTTCGCAAATACCGATCCGGCAGGCTACAGCTTTGATGAGGGAGTCTTCCAGTTCCTGAACAAAGCCGGAAACGTCTATCTCCCCGATGCTGCTACTGATGCGCAGATCAACAGTTACGCAGCCAAACTGAAAGCCGCAGGTCTGGTCATCGGCGAAAACAACTGGAAGATCAAGAGGGAACGCGACAAAACCCCCGCAGAACCCAGTGTCGAACCGGTGCCCGAACCCACAGTCACCGAAGATGACCCCGCAGGTTCCACATACGGAAAACTTCAATTTAAGGCCTCAAAAGTCACTGAGAAAAGCATTAAGCTGACATGGAAGAAAGTGTCGGGTGCCACAAGTTATATCCTGTATGCGAGTCCGTGCGGCAACAACTTTAAATACCAGAAGCTTGCGACTCTGAAGAAGACATCCACAACTGTCAAGAAAATCGCCGGTGCCAAACTCAAGAAAGGCAAGTACTACAGATTCCTGCTCGTGGCAATCGACGCGAAGAACAACGTTCTCTCGACCTCCAAGACTGTCCACGCCGCCACGACCGGCGGAAAAGTCGGCAACGCCAAGAAGGTCACGACAAAAGCCAAGAAGAACAAGGTGACGGTCAAGTTCAAGAAGAAATTCAAACTTGCCGCAAAAGCGGTCGCGGCTTCCAAGAAGCTCAAGGTCAAAAAACATCGTGCGTTAATGTACGAGACGAGTAATGCCGCCATCGCGACCGTGACCAAGAAGGGCGTGATCAAGGGCGTCAAGAAGGGTAAGTGCAAAGTTTACGCATATGCCCAGAACGGAGTCTGTGCGGTGATCACCGTGACAGTCAAATAGCTTCGAATCGCGTATATTGTATAAACGAAAAACAGATGGTGTTTACCCATCTGTTTTTCGTTATGCAGCAGAGGCGATTTCGCAGACCGCTTCCGGTCTGCCGTCCCTCGCGGCCTCACTCAGGCCGCGGGGACCGCTCGCGGCCGGGGAGTTCACCGGACTCTCCGGCTTGTCGCTCGCGCACTTTCGTGTTCGAATCGCTATATTGTATAAACGAAAAACAGATGGGCTGACCCATCTGTTTTTCGTTATGCAGCAGAGGCGATTCGAACACCCGACGCACGGTTTAGGAAACCGACGCTCTATCCCCTGAGCTACTGCTGCTCGATGCAGAGAATAGTATAACACATTGCAGCAGAATATTGCACCTGTTTTTTTCAGTATAAAACAGGAAGTGTTCGTTTCACTGCTTTAGCAGGCAGATTTGGCGGATAAGGCGCCGGAGGCTTTGTCAGGCACGCTGCGGGAGATCCCCGGACGGGCATATTCCGCGGAAAATGCCCGAATTTCAACAAAAAACTGTCGACACTGCTACATTTCTCATGATATAATATTTGGTACTGACGTTCTCAGAACGTATCATTATGTCAACAAATCAGATAACTCAAATATCATAAAGAAAGGCGAACCATATGAAACCCTTATCACAAGTCCAGAAGCTTTATCAGGAGAAACTCGTCACGGCTCAGGAAGCCGCAATGAAGATCAAGGACGGCGACCGCATCGCGTACGGATTCACGCACTGCTGCCCGTATGACATCGACGCAGCGATAGCTGAAAGAGTCGTGAACGGCGAGCTCAAGAATCTCCAATTCGAATGCGCGCTCTCGATCAGGGACAAAGGCTATGACGTATTCGACAGGACTTCGACCGCGGATCAGGTCCAGTTCACATCTCCGCATATGGTCGGCCTTGACCGCAGCATGCTGAACAAAGGCCGTAACTGGTTCACCCCCATGTTCTTCAATGAGCTTCCGAGTTTCTGGAGAAACAGGGGCGGCTGGGACGTCGTCGCCGTTCAGGTTACGCCGATGGACGAATTCGGCAACTTCAACCTGGGACCCTCACCGGCAGACATCTATGCCCTGCTCCAGACGGCCAAGATGATAATCTTTGAAGTAAACACGAACATGCCGAGAGCTCTCGGTATTTACAACGACTGGAATATCGACGATGTCGACTGGGTCATCGAGGGATCAAACACTCCGCTCGC
>JAFOKI010000267.1 GCA_017419895.1 Eubacterium sp.
CTCTATCAACTGCACTTTCATGGTACTAAAAAAGCTCTGCCGGTATTGACAGAGCATGTAACGGTTAAAGTTAAGTTTCATCAGGCGAGTTTAAGGATCAGCTCGTCCACAGCGTCGGTATATGTGCCTTCCGATATCAGTTTATTCCTGAGTTCGTTAAGGGCCAGTATTAGTATCGTCCTCTCATCGTCGGTCACTGCGACTTTCGCTTTTCTGGTCAGCATGTCATTTCACCTCCATAACATAATCTTAGATGTATGTCGGTAGAACAACAAATGTGTAATCGCAGCTCCACAGCCTTTTTTGGGTCAATAGCCCGGATCCCAAAACTTCAGGATGTGAGTATGAAAACGCCTCGCATGTCAAGTATGCGACGATTTTTTTGAGCGATACAGCGGAAACGACCGGTTTTTAGTTCCTATTTTTATTCCTATTTTTGGGGACCGGGTACTGTTTTGCGACTGTTTCCTGCTGTTTTTTGTGAGTTTTCGTCCAAGGAAAGAAACGCCGAAAACGTTGAAATTCAAATGAAAAACAGCACTTGCGTGCTGTCTCTTGGCGTGGTGGAGATGATGGGAATCGAACCCATGTCCGAAAATACTTCCTTGGCAGTTTCTCCGAGCGCAGCTGATGATTTAGGGTTCGCCCCTGCGGACGTCCGTCAGCAGACTTCCGCTCTCGCTATCCCGTAGTTCCTCAGACGGTCCGGGAGCGCCGGCTGAGTTTTCCTTCGTGGTCGATGCCCGGCCTCAGGCCCGAAGGTGAACCTGAGCGGACAGGCGGTGCTGCCAGTTATGCAGCGAATGCCAGTGTGTTGTTATTTTTAGCGTTTGTATTTAACGGCCATTTTTAACGTAGACTTGGCGACTACGGCTCGCTTCCGACAGTTCTGTACCCCCGTCGAAACCATTGCACCCCCATATATGCGGCCGCAAGGCCGCTTTGTTATTAATATTATACCCCATCCGCGGGAATTTTACCATAAACCTCCGGTTTAGTGCATCCGGTGGGATCATGATCCATCCGGCGCACCACCGGATCCCCCGGCAAATCCGGATGACCGGTTTAGTGCGATTTCATCGCCCTGTCGATCCGGCGGTCGGCATCGCGTTTAGCCATGGAATCACGCTTGTCGTAGAGTTTCTTGCCTCGCGCGACCGCGAGCTCCACCTTTGCCAGCCCGTCCTGATTGATGTAAAGGCTGAGCGGGACAAGCGTCAGGCCTTCTCTTGTCGTCTGGCCGATGAGTTTCCTGATCTCGCGCTTGTGGAGCAGGAGTTTTCTGGGTCTGAGCGGATCCTGGTTAAAACGGTTCCCTTGCTCATAGGGGCTGATATTCATACCGTAAAGTATGACTTCTCCCTTTTCGACCTTCGCGAAGCTCTCTTTGATGCTCGCCTTGCCGCCGCGAACCGATTTTATCTCGGTCCCGGTAAGGACGATGCCCGCCTCCAGCGTTTCCTCTATGAAATAATCGTGCCTTGCCTTTTTGTTTCCCGCGATCTGTTTGACCGCTTGTTTTTTCAACTCATATCACCTCTATCGTTCGTATTGCAGCGTCCCGGCAGGTCCGGGACGACGGCTAATACATGTTATTCTGAATCATATGGATTCTTGATCCTGCCGAACTCGCTGAATCTGTATACTCTGAATACGACTTTCCCGACCAGCCGGTCCATGTCGACCGGGCCGACGTCTGAGTCGCGGCTGTCACGGCTCACTACACGGTTGTCGCCCAGGCAGAAAAGCGTGCCTTCCGGAACTGTATAATCCTCCACATCGCCGGGCGTATACCCGTCGTTGGTGTAGGACTGATTGTCAAGCTCGCCGTTTATGCGAACTTCCCCGTTCTCGATATCGATGACGTCACCAGGGAGCCCGATCACGCGTTTGATCAGGAGCTTATTCTTCCCCTTCTCTGTCTTGAGGTCCGACTCGAATACTATGACGTCGCCTTTTTCGGGAAGTTTGCCCTTATCCGGTGAATATGCCAGTTTGTAGATGAACAGATAGTCGTTCTGCTTGAAATTCGGGAGCATCGACGTTTCTACGACTATAGTCGGCCGCACGACCAGCGTAATGAGGTACGCGATCAGCACGGCGATGGCTATGTCGATCACCCACCGCAGAACGCTTTTCCCAAGCGAGGAGCTGTCCCCGCGCGCGGCTTTGTTCCTCGCCGCTCTGTTTGCTTTTGTACCCATATGTCTTACCTCATTCCCCGAACAAAGCTTTTTCTATTTCTCTGAATATCTCCGGCGGCTCGGCTGTCACTTCACGGCCGTCCAGGTAGAAGAACCCTCCCGGAAGCTCGCCAAACTCGAGTTTTTCGGCGTGCAGAAGCTGGCTGGTGAGCCCGAAGCCTTTCCGCATCGCTCTGTTGACTGTCTGATCGCCGTATTTCGGATCGCCCGCTACCGGATGTCCCGCTTCAGCGAGCTGCGCTCTGATCTGATGCGTGCGTCCCGTCACTATTTCTATTTCCGCGAGTGTGTATCTGTTCCCCGCGAACCCGGCGTGCTTGAGCGGTCTCACGATCGTGAGCATCGAACCGGGTTCAATGGCTTCTTCAGGAACAAAGCCCGGCCACATCAGCTGTACGCCGTCATTCCTGACTTTGACCATGTTGCGGCTTTCGTCTTTCTCCATGGTGCCGGTGAGGACGAGTTCTTTCTCTATCGTCCCAAGGACTATAGCCCGGTAGATCTTACGTATCTTTCCTCTCAGCCTGATGAATTCGTTGAACGCTTTCAGGCTCTCGTAATTCTTGCCGAAGAGTACCAGCCCGGACGTGTTCCTGTCGAGTCTGTTGACAGGCGCAGGCGAAAAAGTCTTTTCTACCCTCGGCACGTATTCTCCTGTACTGATCAGGTAATCTATTACCAGATTCGTAAGATGTTCTTTTTTCTCAAAGGCGTCACCGTGAGTCAGGAGCCCGGCGGGTTTGCATACTACCAGGATATTTTCATCCTGATATCTGATATCGATCGGCGGGCCGGCTTTTTCATCTACAAACGCCGGAAGTCCGCCCATGTGTTTTCCCGTGTGGAAGCGGTCCAGATC
>JAFOKI010000268.1 GCA_017419895.1 Eubacterium sp.
ATAGCAGCCAGGTGCGGTGTTTTCGCTAAAACAGACATTCAACCGCTCATAAACGATGGTGCTGCGGTTCCTGACCTTGCGGCTTCAATATTCCAGTCTGTAGTAAACCAGACTATAAGCGGGCTTGCGTGCGGACATCCTATCAGGGGTAAAGTAGCTTTTCTGGGAGGACCTCTTTCGTTCCTGTCGGAACTCAGGCAAAGGTTTATCGAGACTCTCAATATGGAACAGGAAGATGTCATATTCCCGGACAACGCATGGAACTTTGTTGCCATGGGTGCTGCTTTCCTTGCGGAAGACGAACAGCCGAGGAAACTGTCAGATATACTGTCCAATATTGAGAATGCTGACCAGAGCCTTCTTTCTGAGACTAAGCGAATAGATCCGCTGTTTGAGGATAAAGAATCCTATGAAAAATTCAAGGCGCGTCACGATAAGGACAAAATAAAAAGAAAAGATATCAAAAGGGCGAGAGGCAAGGTATACCTCGGCATCGATGCCGGTTCTACCACAACTAAGGCAGCCTTGATCGATGGCGACAATTATCTGTTGTTCTCGGAATACAAGAGCAACGAAGGAAACCCCATCGAGGTAGTGAAGGGGATACTTCGCGAACTTTACGCCCAGCTCCCAAAAGATGCTTATATTGCCAATACATGCGTCACCGGATACGGCGAAGGACTCATAAAGGCGGCTTTCAAGGCCGATATGGGTGAGATCGAAACGATGGCTCACTATAAAGCAGCCGCTGATTTCCTCCCCGGTGTCGACTTCATCCTCGATATCGGCGGCCAGGACATGAAGTGCATGAAGATCAAGGACGGCGCGATATACAGCATCATGCTCAATGAGGCTTGCTCTTCAGGATGCGGCTCATTCCTTGAAACCTACGCGAAATCTGTCAACCTTGACACGAGAGCATTCGCGCAGGAAGCTTTGTATTCGGAGAATCCCGTTGACCTCGGTACACGCTGCACTGTATTCATGAACTCAAAGGTCAAACAGGCGCAAAAAGAAGGCGCGACGATAGGGGATATCTCCGCGGGTCTTTCATACTCTGTAATCAAAAATGCTTTGTATAAAGTTATAAAACTCAGAAACCCGGATGAGACCGGCGATAAAGTCGTTGTCCAGGGTGGAACTTTCCTGAACGACGCAGTACTCAGAAGCATAGAGCTTATTATTGGCAAAGATGTCATAAGACCCGACATTGCGGGACTTATGGGGGCTTACGGATGCTGCATCATAGCGAAAGAGCACTATGTTAAAGGTACACGCTCTTCAATCGTTTCGATGGAAGAACTGGAAGAATTCTCTGTCAAGCATTCCAGCGGAAGATGCCAGGGCTGCGAGAACCAGTGCCTGCTCACGATAAACAGATTCGCTGACGGATCGCGCTTTATCACCGGAAACAGATGCGAGAAAGGCGCAGGCGGGAGCATGCACGACAATCAGCTCCCGAACCTATATGAATACAAAGTCAAGAGACTTTTTGGATATAAACCTCTGTCCGAGTTCGAGGCAGAGCGCGGCGACATCGCGATTCCACGCGTTCTCAACATGTACGAGAACTATCCGTTCTGGTTCAGATTTTTCACTGAGCTGAAATTCAGAGTTGTGCTTTCACCGCAGTCGTCGAGGAAGATCTATGATCTCGGAATCGAGACCATCTCTTCAGACACAGCATGCTATCCGGCAAAACTCGTCCATGGACATATCCAGTGGCTCGTGAACGAAGGGTACAAGCTAATATTCTACCCGAGCCTGAATTTCGAGCGTTCAGAAGATCCTGACGCGCCGAATCATTTCAACTGCCCGGTGGTTGCGACTTACCCGGAAGTAATCGCGAACAACATGGATGATACCTTTGCGGAGAACGACGTGAGATTCGTGCACCCGTTCCTGCCGTATGACGATGACGCTAGACTCGTTAAAGAACTGGCTCTTCAGATGAGCCGGTATCATATTCCTACTGAAGAGATACGGCATGCGGTAAAAGCCGCAAGAGCAGAACAGAACAGATTCAAAGCCGACATCCGCAAACAGGGTGAATATGCCCTCAAATACGCAAGGGATCACGGCAAGAAATCAATCATCCTTTCGGGAAGGCCTTATCATGTAGATCCGGAAATCAATCACGGTATAGACAAGATGATCAGCTCGTTCGACTTTGTTGTTTTGTCCGAAGACTCGGTATCCGATAAAGTCAAGCTCGATCGTCCGATCAGAGTTCTCGACCAGTGGGTATATCATTCCAGACTCTACAAAGCCGCCGAATTTGCGGGTACAACAGATGATGTGGAAGTCGTACAGCTCAACTCGTTCGGCTGCGGACTCGACGCGGTCACGACAGACGAAGTCGAGGAACTTCTCGCATCACACAACAAGCTGTATACGGTACTTAAGATCGATGAGGTCTCAAACCTCGGAGCAGCAAAGATCAGAGTCAGGTCGCTTAAGGCTGCGATCGAGGAGCGTGAAAAGAACGGAACAAAAGCCCTGCCGGAATCCAAACCGTATGAGCGTGTTCTGTTCACAAAGGAGATGCGCAAAAACTACACATGCCTCATACCCCAGATGTCGCCGATTCACTTCCAGTATCTGAAGGAAGTCATGAAGGATTGCGGATACAATGTCGAACTTCTGCCGGACGTAGACACAAATGCCGTCGACGAAGGCCTGAAATACATCAACAACGACGTTTGTTATCCGACAATAGTTTCTCTCGGTCAGATCATTTCGGCGCTTAAATCGGGGAAATACGACCTTAACAAGACCGCCGTGTTCATGTCTCAGACGGGAGGCGGATGCAGGGCAAGCAACTATGTGTCGCTCCTCAGAAAAGCTTTGAAGGATATGGGCGAGGAACAGATCCCGGTAGTATCGTTCAACTATGTCGGTCTTGAGAAAAACCCCGGATTCAGCATAACGCCGAAAATGATGATGGAGCTCGCGGTAGGGTGCATTTATGGTGACCTTGCGATGAGGCTGCTTTATGCTACCCGCCCGTACGAGGTAAATCCCGGAGAGTCTGAGCGTGTTCTCGCGTCATGGTACGACAGGATCGTTTACAACACGCTGCATTTCAACAGACAGAAATTCAAGCACAATATCCGCAAGATGGTGCGCGACTTTGACAGGATAAAAGTGCGGGATATCAAGAAGCCTAAAGTCGGCGTGGTTGGCGAAATACTTGTCAAATATCATCCAAACGCAAACAATGATATCGTCGATATTATCGAGAGAGAAGGCGGTGAAGCCGTGGTTCTCGACATGATCGACTTCTTCCTGTACGGTTTTTACAGCAAAATCTATAATTACCAGCATCTTTCGGGCAGCAAGAGAACGATGCAGATAAACGCTGCCGCGATCAAGGCGGTAGAGTGGCTCAGGGCACCTGTACGCGACGCGCTCAGGGAAAGCATACACTTCAGTGAACCGGCCAGGATCGAGCAGACTGCGGATGCGGCAACGAAAGTCCTTTCGATCGGAAACCAGTGCGGCGAGGGCTGGCTCCTCGTCGGTGAAATGGTCGAGATGATACACAATGGAGTTGACAACATAGTCTGCCTGCAGCCGTTCGGATGCCTGCCTAACCATGTGGTTGGAAAGGGAATGCTCAAACAGATAAGGAAAATGAATCCCAAGGCAAATGTCGCGGCTATAGATTATGACCCCGGCGCAAGCACGGTAAACCAGCTCAACAGGATCAAACTCATGATGAGTACCGCCAGGAAGAACGCCGAAGAAGCGATGACTCCGGAAGAACGTGAAGAGTATAAAAGGGATCTTGACCGCATCGCTGAGCGCGCAAAAGCAAAAAGCGGTATAAGGACTGCGTGAACAGGTATTGATTATTCGGACAATTGATTGTAAAATAAATTGTTAATAAATTTTTGATCTGAACTAAAGGAGGTGTCTCGATGGGTAGACACGGCACTATCGCAGGAAGAAAAGCGGCGCAGGATTCCAAGAGAGCAGCGCTGTTCACAAAGTACGCAAAGGCGATCACGGTCGCGGCAAAAGACGGAGGAGATCCGGATTATAACGCAGGTCTCAGAGTAGCCATCGAAAAAGCCAAAGGCATAGGCATGCCGAACGACAATATCACGCGCGCCATCAAAAAAGGAACGGGTGAACTCGGCGGAGCAACATATGAAGAGCTTACTTTTGAGGGTTACGGTGCAGGCGGAGTTGCAATGATCGTTGAATGTCTGACGGACAACACGAACAGAACAACGGCTGCCGTACGTTCGATGTTTGATAAACACGGCGGAAACATAGGTACTCCGGGATGCGTTTCCTATATGTTCTCGAGACAGGGTGTTATCATTATTGAAAAAGAAGATGACATGGACGAGGACACGGTAATGGAAATGGCTCTTGAAGCAGGCGCCGACGACATGATCGTGAACGAAGACAACTTTGAGATAAGAACTGATCCGTCGGTTTATGGTGAAGTTGACCAGGCTATCCGCGCTGCAGGGTATAATGTTGTTGAGTCCGAGATCGAACAGATTCCCTCGGTAGAAAGCACCCCTGAAGAAAAAGACCTGAAAAAACTAAAGAAACTCTTCGACGCGCTCGAGGACAATGATGACGTACAGAATGTTCACTCGAACTGCTCGATCGACCTTGAGGAAATAGAACTCTGACCGATTGATTTTGTGATTTGTCAACAAAGCAGGCGCACTGCACGCGCGCCTGCTTTTTCATAAAAACAAATTGGCTTTGTTGGATGGGCTAAGCAAGATAAAGTATTGAAATCAAGCCAATATGATGATATAATAAAACCAGCCTGGAACATTCGTTAAGGATCATAATTGAACCTACAGCTTTTTATAGGGAACCCGGTGCGGAAAGCGATGGCATGCCTCCATCGAGTGGACGTCAGAACGATTTGCCAAGGTACCCACCTATCGTTATGATAGGCGTCAATTAACATCCTGACGGTGCTTCGGGTTTTTGCTTGCCATAACACGGAGAGGATAAATATGAGTGAGAGAATTGTCATAATCGACGGCAACAGCCTGATCAACCGCGCATATTACGCGATGCAGAAACCGATGGTGACCAAGGAGGGGATTTTCACCCAGGGCATCTTCGGTTTTCTTAATATGCTTAACAAGATCATGGACGAACAGAAGCCTGATTACATGGCGGTGGCTTGGGACAGAAAAGCTCCAACGTTCAGGCATAAATCATATACTGATTATAAAGCAGGAAGAAAATCGATGCCGCCTGAACTCGCAATGGAACTTCCGCTCATGAAGGATATCCTCACAGCGATGCATATCCCCAATTTCGAGACGGATGGTTTCGAAGCTGACGATATCATCGGTACTATCGCAAGAGAAGCCGAGGAAGCGGGATTGGAGCCTTTGATCGTTACAGGTGACAGAGATGCGCTTCAGCTGGTCACGGATGTGACACATGTCCTTATAACCAAGAAGGGCGTGTCGGAATTCGAACTCTATGATAACGACAAGATGCTTGAACGTTACGGCGTGACTCCGAAGCAGTTCATAGATCTTAAAGGACTCATGGGTGACAGTTCGGATAATATTCCCGGAATACCGGGAGTTGGTGAAAAAACCGGGATCAAACTTATCCAGCAATTTGGTTCGGTAGCAGACATGCTCGCCAGGACTGATGAGATAGCCAATGCCAAACTTCGCGCTAAAGTTGAGGAGAACGCGACGCTTGCGGCAATGAGCAGGCGGCTCGCTGAGATAGTGACGAATGTTCCGATAGAATACGATTTTGACGAACTTAAAGTGCGTGAACCGGACAGGGATGAACTCATCCGAATATACAAAAAGCTCGAATTCAATAAATTCCTTAAGGCTTTGAAAGCGTCCGATTCTGAGACGACACAGAAAAAAGAAGTGACGGCTGATATAGCGCCTTTTGTTCCGGTGAAAATCGAAACAGGCTCAGATGACGCATTCAGAAGGATCGAAGAAATACCGGACGGCGCCGAAGTCGGGCTGAAAGTTTTTGGAAACAACGATCATGTGGGTAAGCCAAGGATCGACGGTATTGCTATCGCGTATGGCGGGACTGTATTATTCATCCCGTTCCCGGTTGAAGTGGAAAAAGAACGCCTGCTTGCGTCTTTGCTCGATTCCAAGAGATTCGGATATGTCGGACACGATCTCGTCTCAGATTATTACATGCTCAGGTCGATCGGTTCAGTGCGAACGGATACAGTATTCGACACAGCTGTTGCCCAATACGTAATAGATCCATCATCATCGTCATACGATATAAAAGTACTTGCTGCTGAGTATCTCGGTGAAGTGCTGAAGACAGAAAAAGAAGTATATGAAGCTGGTGCGCAGCTCGAC
>JAFOKI010000269.1 GCA_017419895.1 Eubacterium sp.
GAAACACTGTACTTTATGATCGGCGACCAGAGCTTCGCGGCAAGGCTTTTCCCAGCCCAGGAACCGGTTAAAATCTGGAACAGAGCGGGCAGAACAGTTAGCGCGGCAGGAATGGATGACTATCCTGTCGATACATCCAGGATCATCTATCCGGGCCAGGACAGAAGGTACGGAAGCGCCGGAGGAACAATTGTAAGACAGAAAGCGTAAGTAAACTTATGGACTTTATAACTCACGTTGCGATAATATATCCATAACAGGGCTATCACTCGGGGTGGATCAGATGACATCGACAAAGAAAGAAAAACTTGAAATACGCAAAGGGCAGCTCGGTTCACGCTTTGTCATAAACGATATAGCGATGAACGAGGAGCTGGATCTCAGCAGGATCGCTGACGCGTATTACAGCATGGGATTCAGCAGGATGAGGATCAGGCAGTGGAAGAAAACTGTCTTCAGCCTCGCCATGGATGAATGGAAGCGCGTAAATGGGAGCGGAAACGCGGAAAAGGCTCCCGACCGCCCCGGCGTGTTCTATGAACTCGCGAAGCTTTACGCGGATGTCAGCGCTAAGGGCAGTGACGTGGATCCGGGCTGGTATCTAAAACTCCCGAAGCAGAATGACACATACTGTGCGGTCGGGTTCATTCTCAGACAGACCCCGGAGACCGTGGATAAATGGATCGAGAAGAACACCCAGAAGCCCAGACTCTATGATAAATCCGACAGCGACCTCGCATGGGTGCTCCTTCTCAGGGCAAACAGCGCAAAGTCTGAAGAATTAAGCAGAGATCTCAGAAGATGTTTTGAAGACTGCCGAGATGACTGGGAAGAAGAGCATGGGGGCGAGACATTCAATAGTCTCGACTATTTCACACAGCTTACGATGGCGCTGGAACAGCTTCATGAAGAGATGGTCGCGCGTCTCAGATCGAGTTACGGGAAGTACAGCAGACAAGCAGAGGGCAGGAGCATACTCCTCGGCACCATTGACGTCAGGTCACGAAGCGAGACATTCGTTTACAGCCGGGAGGGCATTGAACACTTTGTTAAAGATAACATAGGCGCGTTCAGAGGTGCCTATCAGAAACCGAAAGACATTCTGCTCAGCCGCGCGGAGAAACTCATGGCAGCGAATGACCGTACCGGTTATGACGGTTACCTTGCGGGAAAAGGAATCAGAGAGTTTCTGATGGCTTTTACGGGGAAAGGAACGATCGAGTATCTGCTAGGGAACCGTCCTCAGGATATACCGAGGAACAAGAGCAGTTTTATAAGGCTCGGTTTGAGTCTCGGGATGACACTCGAGCCTCTTAATGAGCTGCTCGTGACGGCGGGATTTGACAGGGTCGGAATAATCGATGACCAGTCAAGGATGACCAATTCCCGCGCTCAGTTCCTTCTGATACGCATGCTCTCCGACTGGGAGAAGGAAAATCCTGAACAGAGAGCATGGCGCCTTGCGGGGGGCCGCCTTGAACACCCTGAAGCTGAGCGCAAAGCGCTTTCGCAGATGCTTGGAGAAGGCAGGAATTCAGGTCTGATGGGCGATATGAAAGCGATATACGAGAAAGTATCTAATGGCGAGCCTTTTCCGTACAGCTGGAGAAACGAGGTATGATATGACAGGCCGTGATATTTTGATATACGCAGCAACAGCGACAGGTCCGGTCAAATATGTGAACGAAGACTATTACTGTGTGAATGGCAGCGTTCAAGGCGCGCCGGAGGTTTACCGGACCTTGATGATTCCGGGTGAAGGAAGACCGATGGGACTTGCCGCAGTGGCGGACGGAGTCTCGTCTTCCGGTACCGGTGCGCTCGCTTCGGAAGCTGCGTGCGCGCTTATCGATGTTGCTTATAACGGTGGATATTTTGACTCTCCGGAGCCTTTTGACTGGGCCATGCTTTGTCATGAACTCATGAGCTGTATCGTGAGGGACGCAAGCTTCTCGGGTGACAAACAGACCACAGTATCGCTCGCGTGCTTCGATGAGAACACTTTGTTCTGTTACAACATAGGTGACAGCCCGATACTTCTGTTCAGAAAGAACGGATCTGTCAAGAGCGCATACACAGAGCATAACGCAGCCGGCGAGAAGCGCGCATATAACGCGAGCCTCACAGGCCTCGACAGGGTGCTGCCATGGAAACGCAGGCAGGTGACAGACCATGACGAATACGTCCTGACGAGATGCCTGAGGACTAACGCTGCGGGTAACGCAGATCTGGGCTCGTCGAGCATCCTGAGCTGGGAAGAGGGAGACATTCTTCTGATAGCTTCCGACGGTGTAACAAAGAAACTCACGACAGAAGAAATGACAAAGCTTCTCGAAGACGGATCTCCGGCTGAAGCGCTGGTAAGATCCGCGTGCGACAAAGGCGGTACAGACAATATGACGGCCGTCGTCCTGATCAACGGGGGAGGTGAAGGCAGTGGTCATAATTAATTTTGAGCTGACGGGCGGCATGCCTTCGGGCGAACCCGTGATACTTGAGACCGCGGCAAAAAAGTACGCTGCCTTAAAGAATTTTGAATACGCGGGACTGATCGACGAAGGCCGTCAGGCAAAAATATACAGGGTGAAGAGCGGTGGAGAGGAATACGCTCTCCGTCTCGAGTCGCTCAGGGAACGCATAAGCATAAACTCTGGTATCCCGAGAATGCCCGGAAGCGGGAGAACACCCGTTGATATGGATGCGTACGGACTCGTGCGCGATTCGGTCATCAAACGCGATTTCTATCTTGCGGACAGGCTTGCGAAAGATGAGTCGTTCAGGAACTGCAGATCGATAGTGAATGTCAGGGAAATCGGATGCATCGATCTGAAATACATGGATGAGAACGGTATTGGCGATATCGTCAGCATCGTGTTCACTCTTATGGATCTTTATGTTCCAATCAGGATGGACAGGGCATCGGTGATCGCCGATCCGGAGTTCAGAAGTGAAAAACACGTGCTGAGGATCGGTGTGGACATCTGCGACGCGCTTGAGCTCCTACATACCGCGGGAAGTCTGACAGCACGCGGAAAAACCGAAAAAGAAGGGATCGCTCATTCCGACATCAAGACTCAGAATGTTATGTACGATCCGAAATCCGGACATTATGTACTTGTCGATCTCGGCACGCTCAGACCGAGATCCGGGAAAAAGACCATGACGCGTTTTATCGCTTCGTACGGATATCTCGATCCCGCGGCGGTGGTGGACGGCGATCCCAACCATCTTCAGAGGACTCTTGAGAATGACCTTTACAGTCTTACAGCTGTGCTGTATACGCTCGTGAATACGGTGGAAGGCTGCACCGAGGAGGAATGTCTCCCTGAACCGGACAGGTTCAACAGTTACTGCGAACTGGTCTATAAAGGTGAGATCTATCCTCCCAGGACAGATATCAAGGGAAGAAAGACGCTTTCGGATGACATCAGGGGATTCCTCGTCAATCAGCTTTCGTACAGAATGAAAAGGCGCCGCTGCCACACAGCGTATGATTACAAAGTCGCTCTGCAGAGGCTTCAGCTCGATCATGGTTATTTTGATGACCTTGCTGCTGAGGTTGTGGAGGACAAAGCACTCGCGGCGGACATTCAGAAAGCGCTGAAAGCAAGGGCTGACGTGGAGGCGCGCCTGAAAGAACAGGCTGCTGAAGTGGAAAAGCATTCGAAAGATCAGGCTGTAGGCAGCAAAGACATAACTGAAAGACCCGCATATCACACAGCCGGTACCGGTGATGAGCACAGTGGTACCGGAAACGACGATAAGAAGAGAGATGGAAGAGATATAAGTCATTCATGGGAAGGACTTATCAATGTACCCGAAAGGCGCAGTGAACGCCTGAAATACAAGGCGCTTCCTGTTCCCGCGGATATACTCCTTACTTTAGTCGCCTGTGTGGCTGCTTTCTTATCGGCCGCTTTTGCGGCATACATACCTGAACATGGCGTGCTCGGAGGGGGAATACTGACGTATCTCTTTTCAGCTGCCGTGCTGTTTGCCGGATGGTTCCTGGTGGAAGGGCTGTGCTCTAAAACTAAAGGATTTCCTTTACCTGTACAGTTATTCTATATAGGTGCGGAGACTGTGATATGGAACGAATATGTTGTAAGGCTGCTCAAACTGATATGGAGCATTAAAGACGGGCTTGGTTTCAACGGCGGTTCAACAGGTTCAGCGCTGGAAAGCGGCCTGATAATGATCCTTGGCGGGGCTATGCTCCTGATAACAGCATTAATCATGGTCGCGATACCAATCGTGATCGTCCTGCTTGCGTTTCCCGCGGAACTTACGGACATGCATGGTCCGTTTCCAAAGAAACTGGCTTATCCGATGCCTGTGATAGCGGTGGTCTGCGCGATCATCATGTATTTCAACGGTTATGATAATTATTCCACGCTGATACTTATAGGTTGTTCGATCGCCGTAATGATCGTGACAGTGCTGACTGTTAGAAAGATCGAAGCGAAAGATGAGAAAATCATGAGAGATCAAATGATAAAGGATGAAGAAAAACGTAAGCGCGACAGAGAGTTCAAAGAACACCTTGAAGCCATAATGAGAGAAGCCAGGGAAAAGTAGATCAGGCCGGTCAGGTTTTGTTGGAACGGTAATACATAAAGCATAAAACACATGATAAATGTGAGCGCGGCTTCGGAGAACAGACTCCGGAGCCGCTTTTTTCGTGTGGAGAGCAGATCAGGCTCAATGTGCCGGTTTTCCGGTGGAGGCATGAAGGTCCGGATTGGTTTAATGGATACAGAAGGTAAGTTATCAGTGTCAATAAGGATAAGGAGGCACGTGATGAAATATGCGGGATACATCAAGAATAACAGAACGTCGATGATCAGATTTAGGGTACGTCCGTTCGAGATAGTTGGCGTGGGACTGAATGCAGGGACTTTGTTGAATAAGCAGAATTCGCGCAAGGAAGCGACAAGAGACCTGCTTAGACAGACTAAAAGGAAAATGAGAACCAGAAAAGAAACGCCTGAGCAGAGAAGGCTCGACGGACTCTATCCTCAGGCGCTGAGCGAACTCGCGGACATAGGTATCGTACCGGAACCGATAGAGGGGTTCTACGTCAATTACAGAGCGAAATCGTTCCTCGGACGCGCGACTAGATACGCGGACGGAGTGCGCGTTGTAGAAATCGTGGATCTCATGCTGTATGACTTTGTGCCCGACCGCGTCGTTAAAACGGTGATCGTCCACGAAATCCTGCACTGTGTGAAGGGGACCCGCGGTCATACAGGCAAATGGCTTATGCTCGCGGGGATTGTAAACCAGAAGCTCGGATACAATATCACGCGCCGCGCTGATGAAGAGTCGATGCGTTATTTCAACAAAGCCGCCGCGGTGAAAGACGCGGGAAAAGCCTCTGGGGCCTATGGTTCGAGGAATGGTAAGAGACCTGAGGCAGGTCCGGTGACAGGTCCCGTACCTATCGGAAGGATCACTCCTGTGAAGAAGATCGTAGTGATTCCCCGTGTCCGTACGCAGCCCGGAGCCGGTCAGCCACCCGTGCCGGGGAGCAGCGTGCAGGGCGGTATTATCCCGGCTTCCGGTTTCCTGCCCGCGCCGGTTGATAGGTCTAGAAAGGGATCCATGCCCAAGGCAAACGCGCCTATAGTGAGAAATGATCCTGCGCCGGGACCTCGCAGAAGAACGGCAATACTCCCCGCTCCGCCGACAGTCGCGGATAGGCCAGTGCGTATCCCCGCGATGTTCAGTGCGCCGGTTCCGGAAGAAAGAGCAGCGCTTC
>JAFOKI010000270.1 GCA_017419895.1 Eubacterium sp.
CCAAAGCATCAAAAGAACACTGCCGTCAGGCAGCGTTTTGAATAAGTGCTCTTCAAGGGCGAGGTTATAGTATGGATCGGTGCTTTCTGATTCAAATAAGAACATGATGATTGGTCAGTCCCGGTCTCCCGAAACACTCTCAATCATTTTCGCCATGACGCGTTTGAAAGTGTTAAGGTCTTCTTCCGATATCTCGGAAGTAGCGACTTTGTTGAAATCCTCTACGACCGGATAGATCTCATCGAGGACGGCTTTTCCCTTGGCTGAAAGTTTGATCGATTTAGCGTGACTTTTGCGGGTGTCTGCGCTTCTGACGAGGAGATCGGAGCTAAGCATACGGCTCACGAGATTGGAAGCTGACGGTTCGCTTATCATAAGGGCGCGGGCGAGTTCCTTTTGGGTCATTTCGCCTGCTATACTTATGAAATAAAGGGCGGTCCACTGGACCCTTGTGATCTCTTCCGAGCTGAACCTGCGGTTCATCTCTTCGTCCAGCGCTTTTGCTCCTCTGTTGGTGAGCATGGCTATGCAGTCGTGCGCGTCAAACATCCGGGGCCTCCGTTCAATCGTGATTATCCGACAAAGCCGCATTCCGCGGCACAAGTGTTTTATAATTATACCATGAGAAGCCATGTGTGTACAACAAAAACAAATCGTTTTAGGCAGGGTGATTTTCAGTTGACACGAAGAGTGTTTCAACGGGGCGCCTTTGTTGCAAAACCGCACATTCGCGGTCCTTAAACAACTTGACAATTAGCATGCTAATTTGCTAAAATCATTTATAGTTAGCGTATCCTGTCATTAAGGAAAAACGGAGGAAAAAATGATAGACTCAAGAGCGATTTTAGATGAATTTATGTCCGGCGTTGGCAAACTGGCTGAAACCAATGGATCGGTCATCGGTAAATTCGTAGACCTCGACGGAGCCGCCGGCGTAGAAGGAGAAGTTCTCGACGCTAAAACGAAAGAACTTATCTGCGTAGGCATAGGCATCAACAAAATCTGCAAATACTGCATTACCGTTCATGTAAATAATGCTTATGCTGCAGGCGCGACACGTGAAGAGATCCTCGCTGCAGCTGAGATCGCCCTCACATTCGGCGGCGGCCCGGCTCTTGCTTACAGCGCAAGCTACCTGAACGCAGCTCTCGACACATTCGAGCATGATTATGACTGATAAGTAATCAGTTTAGAGCAGTGTTGATTAGAGCGCGGTCTTTTATACGGATCAAATGATAATGATGGGACCCGGAAGAGAAGATCTTCTCTTTTGGGTCCTTTTTTCAAAATGATCGGAGGATTTGATGAAACAAGATATAACTGCGGCAAAAGTTCCGACCGTAATGAAAAACTGGGTAGTCAAGCCGGGGGACGAAGTATCAAAGGGAGATCCGCTTTGCTATGTTATGCTCGGTACGATCAAAAGAACTGTCAGCAGCAAGTTTTACGGAAAAGTCATTGAAACAAAATTCGCGGAAGGCGACAAGATCCCCGGCGGTGAGATCATTTGTGTGATTGACGGTACGGAAGAAAAATCAAACGAGCTGAAACCGGTTGAACCTGGCACTGTCGTTCAGGTGACTGCGGACAATCTCATGGGACCTTCCGGACTTGTTAAAGAGTGGTACAAGCAGCCGGGTGAGAAGGTAGAACCAAAAGAGCCGATTCTGGCTGTTGCTGTAGGTAAACTCACGGCGGAAGTCTCTTGTCCATACGGAGGTACGGTCAAAGAGATCATGCCTGATATCGATGCAAAGGTCAATAAAGGCGATGTGGTAGCCAGCGTCGTCGCGGATGGAAGTATGGCAGGCCCAGAGCTTCCGAAGCCGAAGGTGGTCGTTATAGGCGGAGGCCCGGGCGGATATGTAGCCGCTATCAGAGCGGGACAGCTCGGCGCGGAAGTCACGGTAATAGAAAAAGAAAGAATGGGCGGAACATGTCTTAACAGAGGATGTATCCCGACAAAAGCTCTTCTCCACAGCGCGGAAGTGTATCAGACAGCAGTAAATGCGGCAAAAGCAGGTGTCAAAATTCCGAGCGTCGAACTTGACTGGGACGGAGTCCAGAAGAACAGACGAAGCGTATCGAGTACGCTGATCGTCGGGGTTGAAGGACTTGTGGAAGCAAACGGCGGTTCGATAATCAAGGGAACAGCTACGTTCACAGGACCGAAATCACTTACAGTAAAAACTGCTTACGGCATCAAGACATATGAGCCCGACAAGATCATCATTGCGACAGGATCGTCGCCGGCGATGCCGCCGATTCCGGGTCTCGCCGGAAATGACGCATGCATCGACTCGACGGGTGCTCTCCAAATGAAGAAACTTCCGAAGTCCATGATCATAGTCGGCGGAGGAGTCATCGGAATAGAGCTCGCATGCGCGTACGCCGCGTTCGGATGCAAGGTCACGATAGTCGAAATGATGGACAGGCTGATGCCGGTAATGGACCTTGAACTCACGCTCAAGGCCCAAAAGATCATGGAGGAACACGGAATTGAGTTCTTCCTTGAGACGCAGGTGCTGAGCTTTGAGAAAACAGCCAACGGATCGAAAGTGCTCACCAAGCTAAAATCCGGTGAAGAAAAAGTCTTCGAGGCAGAAAAAGTTCTCGTAGCTGTCGGAAGAAAGAGCAACATCGCCGGTCTCGATCTTGAAAAAGCAGGCATCGAAACCGAGCGCGGACATATCGTGGTGAACGACAAGATGGAGACGAACGTAAAAGACGTCTATGCCATCGGCGACTGCGTAGGCAAGATCATGCTGGCGCATACCGCGTCAACCATGGGCGAGATCGCAGCTGAGAACGCGATGGGCATGGACGAGCATTACGACGAGAGCGTCTGCCCGTCCTGCGTATACATGCTTCCGGAATTCGCGTATGTCGGAATCAACGAGGAGCAGGCGAAGGCCCAGGGTCTCAAGTACAAAGTCGGCAGATTCCCGATGCAGGCAAACGGCAAGTCGCTCATCATGGAGGAAAAAGACGGCTGGATCAAGATCATCGCCGACAAAGAAACGAACAAGATCCTCGGTGTCCACATTCTCGGCGCGAGAGCAACTGATGTCATAGCGGAATCCGCGATGGCGATGAAGATGGGTGCTACTGTGGATGACATGATCAATACGATCCACGCTCATCCGACAGTGGCGGAAGCGATGAAAGAAGCCGCGATGGCCGTAGAGAAGAGAGCGATCCACTTCAAGTAGTAAATCATACCGGGCAAAGCCGTACGGCAAGCCGGAGCGGCTTTGTCCGGGAGAAGCAATAAATACAAATATTTCAAGGAGGAAACAGACGGTGGAAACTTATAACGAAATCCCGTGGAGGAAACACGAAGATCTGGATAAGTATGCCGTTGCCAAAAATGTACCGGTCTGGATAGGCGGTAAAAAAGTCATCGCGGACCGCGTCGTCAAAACGGCATGTCCTCACAACTGCTACGACACCTGCGGTGAACTGGTATACGTGAAGGACGAAAAGGTCATCAAGATCGAGGGAAACCCCGAGCATCCTATCACCAAGGGACATCTTTGTCTTAAAGGATTCGCCAACGTCCAGAAGATCAACAGTCCTGACAGAGTGAAATACCCGCTCCTTAGAGTGGGTGAGCGCGGAGAAGGCAAATTCAAGCGCATCACATGGGATGAGGCAATGGACTGGATGGTTGAGAAGATCCAGGGCATCGTAAAGGAATACGGTCCGGAAGCTCTTATTGAATACTGCTACTCCGGAAACCGCGAACACATGGCAAAATCGGTTGCGGGAAGACTTTGGAACCTCATGGGCACATCCAAACTGGTAGGAAGCTTCTGCCTGCTCTCCGGTGTAGCCGGTTCGGTAGGAACAGTCGGAAGCCAGTTCACCATGGATCCGCAGATCTGGTCGGAGAACTGCGACACGCTCTTCCTCGTCGGAAGAAACTGCACAGCGACAAACCCGCATATTTTCCCGTTCCTTTACAGGGCGAAAGAGCGCGGAGCCAAGATCGTAGTCGTTGACCCGTATGCTACAGGCGTTGCTGCAAAGGCCGACTATCATCTCAGACCTCGTCCGGGTACAGACGGAGCCATGGCTCTCGGAATGATCCACTGGATCCTGAAGAAGAAGCTGGAAGACAAAGAATTCATCAAAGAAAAGACAGTCGGATTCGAAGAACTCAAGAAATATGTCAAAAAATGGACTCCTGAGTATACGGAAGAAGTTACGACGATCCCGAAAGAGCAGCTGAAAGAAGTTGCGGAACTCGTAGCCAAGACAGATACGATGTTCGAATGCGGCTACGGCCAGCAGCGTTACAGCAACGGCCATCAGGCACAGCAGGCGCTCGCATGTCTCGCAGCGGTAGTCGGAAGCTTCGGCAAGAAATCCGCGAACTATGACTTCATCTCAGGCATGGGATTCCCGGGAATCACCGGATTCGCGGACGGCGGAGCGGTAGGCAATCCTGAAGGCGCTGAAATCCCGCCCGCAAGAATGGTCAATATCGCCGCGATAGCAAGAGCCATCCACGAAGCAAAAGAACCGCCGATCAAGGGCATCATCTCCTACAGAGGCGGTCTGATCTCGCAGCAGCCGAACGTAGACTACACGATCGAGGCAGTCAAAAAACTCGACATGTGGGTATCGATCGAGCAGTTCATGACAGACGATACGGACTACGCGGACCTCGTACTCCCCGCCTGCCACTACCTCGAGCAGTACGGAGTACATCCTTCCTACTGGCATAACTGGCATCAGATCC
>JAFOKI010000271.1 GCA_017419895.1 Eubacterium sp.
AAAAACGAGGCAAACGCCTTTGTCGTATCGGTATACAGGAATTATTCCGAGGATGATATTGCGGAATACGCAAAAAGCGTTGCCGACAGCGGTTACACCGATCCGTTCATTAATACCGCGTCCGGAAAGGTCACGTACAACAAGAAAGGTGTGATCAGCATCAGGTATTCAAAGAACTGGTACCTTGGCGGAGTATACCAGGCCGATACGTTCGGCGACACATTCAGCCTTAAGACCGGGAAAAGACTGAAAGTACTCAGCGTTGTCGCAAAGAAATACTCGAAGGCCGGAAAACTCCGCAAAGCCATCGCCTCAAAACTCCGCAGCAAATACGGTTATGATGTTCAGAGCAGCTTCAATACCAGGTACGCAGCCAATAAGGATTTGAAAAATGTCGCCTTCTATCTCAGCAAGAAGGGCAAAGTTGTGGTATGCTTCCCGAAATACGACATTGCTGCAGGCTACATGGGAGCGCTGACCGTGACGCTTCCATCGAAGTTCTGACCTCAGCTGCAGATGCATATAAAGAACAGATCACACTGTTTTCAGATAAGGAGGAGCTATTATGAAGAAAAATCTGGGTATCGTACAGGCCGTCTACCCCATGCCGGTCCTGATGATCGCGGCTTATGACGGGAATGGCAAAGTCAACGCCATGAACGCAGCGTGGGGAATGATATGCGCAGCGGATAAGATCGCGCTGTTCATAGACGAAGACCATAAGACGACCCAAAACATCCTGGAAACCAAAGCTTTTACTGTCAGCCTGGCTGACAAAGACCATATGGACGTCGCGGATTTCTTTGGTATCGCAACAGGCAATACCATGACTGACAAGTTCGAACGTACCGGCTACACGGCGATCAAAAGCAGTTTTGTGAACGCGCCGGTTATCGATGAGTTCCCTGTGGTCATGGAATGTGAACTTGCGGAAGTCGCGGAAACAGAGAGTTTCTATTGCATCGTCGGAAAAATCGTGAACACAGCTGCAGAGGAGAGCGTGCTCTCAGAGAACGGTAAAATAGATCCCGCGAAATTGAATGCGCTTATATTCGATCAGTTCCAGCACGGTTACTACGTTTCCGGCGAAAAAGTCGGAAAAGCCTGGAATGCCGGTGCAGGCCTGATGAAGAAATAACGGATCAAACAGAGTAAAAAAACGAACTGAAATGTGCTTACTCACTCCCCGGGCGTTCCCCCGGGGAGATTTCTTTTGGATATCCGTTTATTGCTAAACTTCATTTTCTGCCGTATAATGGTTTTGCGTTATTTCCAACTTTAAGGCAAATGTGAATCAGGAGAGATGCGATATGATGTTTTGTGAAAACTGCGGTTCGCCTGTAGAGCCGGATGATGTTTTCTGCATGAACTGCGGACATAAGCTATATAGAGAACCGGAGCCGGAACCGGAAAAAGAACCGGAACCGGAGACAGTAACGGTCAAGACCTGCCCTGTCTGCGGAGCGGAACTGCAGGATGATTATTTGTTCTGTCTCAAGTGCGGTACGCCGGTCGCTGACATGACGATGCAGCCCGCAGAGGAACTGGAGCCTGTAGTGGAACAGGTATTGGAGCCGGAACCGCCCGCTGAGCCGGAACCGGAAGCCGAAGAACCAATTGAAACAGTTCCCGAAGAACCGGTCATCGAGTCCGAACCGATCGTGGAACCGGAAGCCGAGGAACCAATTGAAACCGTTCCCGAAGAACCGGTCATCGAGTCCGAACCGATCGTGGAACCGGAAGCCGAGCCCGAACAGATAGCAGAACCGGTAATTCCCGTTGCCGAAGAGTCAGTCATCGAGCCTGAACCTGAGCCGGTCGCAGAAACTGTCAAGACATGCCCGGTGTGCGGCGCGGAGCTCAATGATGACTATATGTTCTGCCTTATGTGCGGGACTCCTGTTGCGGATATGACAAAGCCGCCTGCGGCAGCCAAAGATATACCGGCTGAATCCGCAATCCAGGAAGAACCTGTAATATTTGAAGAAATAGAAACACAAACACAGGAAACGAAAGAAACTGATCCGTTCCTGGCGGCTTTGTATGAAGTAAATCCGGACGCGTTCACGGATGAGCCTGAGCCAGAGCCTGAGCCGCCTGCACCGGTGAAACCTCATTACTCCGCGACGGATGAGACGATCATTTTCAATAAGCCCGACATCTATGAGCAGCCGCCTAAGGCACCGGTATACACCGAACACGGACAGGCAAGCAGCGAGCCCGAGTGGCCGCCCTTTGTTGCACCGGTCCCGGAAAAGCCGGTTTACGTACAGCCTGAACCGCCTGTACAGCCTGAGCCGCCTGTTCCACCATCGACTCAAACGCAGCCTGAACCCAGAAAGAAGAGTAAACTCCCGGTCATCGCGGCGATCGTTATCATATTGATCGCGCTCGCGGCACTCGGTTGGTTCCTTTGCTTAAGAGACGGCGCGCCGTTCAAGATAGGCGGAGATAAAAATCCCAAGGAAACAGCTCAGACTTCGACCGAAACGAGCAGCGTGGCAAGTTCAGCGCAGGCGGAAGAGCCCTCGAAGCAGGAAGAGCCTTCAGGAGAAGAGCCTTCGTCCGCAGCTCAGAGCGCAGCTGAAGAGAGCAGCACGTCCGAGTCGGAAACTGCTGAACCGGAAAAAACAGAACCGGGCAAGACAGATGAGCCGGGCAGCACGGAAGAACCGGAGAAACCTGAAACACCTGAAAACACACCTGAAGCGACCCCTGAGCCAACGATCACAACAGCCGATCTCACGGTCGTCGATCATGATATAAACTACAGCAAGATAAAAGATCAGCCGGGCTCCGGCTCAGGCAAGAAGAGCCGCAATCTCACGTTCTACGATGATGGTGTCGATGTGTTCATGATAGTCAAAAATTACAGTGACGTCGCGCTTAGAGCGGTCAATTTCGAGGTCCGTGTCAAGAAGAGCACTGAGGTCCTGAACAACGCGAAAGAGAACAAGCCTTTTGTCGCATACGGATACATAGCGCCACACTCGCAGGGATTCATGTACGGCAAGATGTACTTGTCGGATGAGCAGGGCAATATGGCGAGACAAGGTAAGGTTTACCTGGGCGATGTCGTAGCGTCCGGTGATCTTGAGAACTATAGAGTACCGCAGGGCAATATGGCGGGTTATGTCAAAAATCAGGATGCATACAGTGTTTCGATAAACAACCCGAATGACTCTATGATACATAAAGGTTCGACTATCGTGATCCTCAACAACAGTTATACGATGGGCGACGATCCGAACGGAATGTGGGGCGCTGACGACCTTGACCGCGATATCGGTGCCGGTGACAAATACACTCAGGAAGCCGCTATCTACAATCCGGGTCTCAAGAACTACTCGGGCAGCACCTACAATGTGTATGTCATAGATCAGACGGTATTGGGAGCTAAATGAAATTAAAACCACTGTTACTTATAATACCGTTTGTCGTGGTGTTTTCTGCACTGCTTGTTTTAGATGCACCTGACAAAGCTTCAGCAAGCGGCGGATCCGCCGCTTCTGCTGTCGTGGAACCGGGCGAAGCTTCCGGTTCCGGCTCTTCTGTTGAAAGGGGCGGAGCGGATACAAAGGATTTTCCCGATGCATCAGGGAGCTCAGCAGAGGATGCGGAGAATACTGGCTCCCCACAGACACCGGAAACCGCGGATAATGGCAAGGATGAGTCTCAAGACGGGTCACAGGAAAGCAGTCCTTCAGGAACAGAGATGCCGGATGCCGGTGACGAGAATAAAGTTCCGGCTCCCGGTGAACCCGGAAGTCTGATATCTATTGATGCCAAGACCGGTGAGATCACATTCGATCTTCTGATAGGTCAGCTGGGTTCAACAGAGGATGATCCAGGGATACCTGTATACGAGAAAGCCGATACGAATTCCGATAAGTTGGGGACTCTCCAGTTCAATTGCTGCGTTCTCATGGATCCCGGCGTCAAAGCGCCGGATGGTTGGGCAGCTGTGGAGCTTGCGTCCGGCAGGACAGGCTTTGTTGAGACGAAAGAAACAATGAGCAAAACCATCAGTATATCGGATAATGACAAAATCAGGATGGATATAGTGACGGACGCGCTCAGATACCTGGGGCTGAAATTCAGCAGGTACGGAAAGTCGCTGACCAAGGGGATCGATTGTTCCAATTTCATCAGCGCGATATATGCCAAACACGAACTCGATATACCGGACACGTGCAACGAGCAGATCGCTCTCGGCAAGAAGATCAGCCGCAAAGATGCCCGTCCGGGCGATATCGTTTACTATGACGTGAACAGTGGCTACGGTCATGTCGGTATCTACCTCGGGAGCGGATTCCTGATCAATTCGACCGGACACGCGGGCAAGAAGTACCCGGACGGCGGTGTCAGGATATGCGATGTCGTTTACCGGGACAGGGAAGAGCCTGAATTCTACGATATTATAGATTACAGATGATCTTTAGCGAAGCGCGGCTTACAGGAAGTGCCGCGCGGCAGGAAAGGAACCATGGAGCAGCGGATAGCAAAATGGGACAATCTTAAATTCTGGATGATACTTTGTGTGGTCACCGGCCATGTGATCTACCAGTTCCACGGGACGTCTTTTGAAACGGACGCGCTCTATCTTTTCATTTACTCGTTCCATATGCCGGTGTTCATGTTCGTTGCGGGGCTTTTTTCCAAGAACGCAATAAAGGAAAAGCGTTACGAACTGATTGTCGAATACCTCGCTATATATGTAATAATGAAATTCACCGAGACCCTCGGCAACTATATCGCTACGGGCAAGTCCTCGTTCCATTTTCTGTGGGAAAGCGGTCCGGCGTGGTTTGCGCTGGCGATGGCTGTTTTCCTGTTCGTGACGATGCTTCTAAAGGACTACAGGCCGCCGGTCATTCTGGCGCTTGCCGTAATGATCGGCTGTTTCGCCGGACTCGACACTCATTTCGGCGACCATTTCGCGTCGATGCGGATATGCGTGTTCTATCCGGTATTCCTTGCGGGGTTCTATATGGAGCCAAAGGCATTCGACCTCTCCAATCTCACAAAGACGAACCGGATCATCGTCAAGGCAGCTTCGCTCGCAGTGCTCGTGATAGTATGTTTCCTGGCATTCAGATATTTCGGGGATTCAAAGGTACTAATCAGGCTTTTCAAAGGGAAATATGAATATGCGGAGATGGGTATGCGGCTGGATGGTGTTGTCTGGCGGATGCTTTGTTATGCGTTCTGGGGAGTCATGATCCCGGCGGTCATATTTCTGACGGATGGGAAAGAACGTATATACACCTGGCTCGGAAGCAGATCTATGTCGGTTTTCATCTGGCATAATCTTGCGATCGCAATCGTGATAAGGGCGACAGGCCTTAGACGGATCCTCATGGTGAATATGCCGAATTATTATCTTATCGGAGCGGTATGCATCGCAGGGGTGATAACGGTCCTGACTGCGTATCTGCCGGGATTCAGGATATCGAAAAAGCTTAGAGCCAGAAAACGCGGCGACGGGATACCCGAAGCTTCGGAACAATAAAAGTCTAATACCGGGAACATCCCGTATCATAATTATTTTTGGGCAGAAGAAAGGAACGAATCATGGTAGAGGAGAGTATGGATTATATAAACGCGTATGACCCTGAGATCGCGAGAGTGCTGGAACTCGAACTCGCGCGTCAGCGTACGCACATAGAACTCATAGCGTCTGAGAATCTGGTTTCACCGGAGGTAATGGCAGTCATGGGTTCGGTACTTACAAATAAATACGCGGAAGGATATCCCGGTCACAGGTATTATGGTGGATGTGAATACGTAGACCTCGCCGAGAACATCTGCATCGAGCGTACAAAGATGATTTTTGACGCGAAATACGCGAACGTGCAGGCGCACAGCGGATCACAGGCGAACTACGCGGTGTATCTCGCGCTTTGTAAACCGGGCGA
>JAFOKI010000272.1 GCA_017419895.1 Eubacterium sp.
ACATCGGCATCCCTGAAAAGAAGACGATCTCCAAGATGGGCTCCGCCAAAAAGCGGATCGTCTATTCGTATGGGGAAGAGGAGACCTGGGCACTGAAACTGATCGCATTTTTGCTTTACCGGTACGATGGCAGGCTTGCGGACAACTGTTACTCATTCAGGAGAAACATGACAGCAGGATCAGCGATCGAGAAGATCACAGCCATGCCTGACCTCGACACAAAATACGTGCTCAAAATAGACATTCACAACTACTTCAACTCGATAGATCCGGAGATCCTTATCGGTATGCTCAGGGGCGTCATTGACGACGACCCTGAGCTTCTCGATTTTTTGAGCAGGATGCTCAGGACCGGGAAGTGCGTGTCGGACGGCTTTGTTATAGAGGAACGGATGGGAGCGATGGCAGGAGTACCGACCGCTAGTTTTTTCGCGAACGTGTATTTGATGGATCTCGACAGTATGTTCGAAGCCTCCGGCATCCCGTATTTCAGATATTCGGATGATATAATCGTCTTTTGCGACGACTCTGCATCGGTCGACACGTGTTTCACCGCGATCCGCGATCACATCGAGAGCCGGGGACTCACTTTCAACATGGACAAGTATTCGGTGAGCGGTCCCGGTGAGCCGTGGGAATTCCTCGGATTCTCATACAGGGACGGCGTGATCGATATTTCCCGTGCGACAATCGAGAAGATGAAAGGGAAGATCAGGAGGCGCGCCAGGAGCCTCTACAGGTGGAGAATGGCAAAAGGCGCCGGATTCGCGCGCGCCGCTTCTGCAATGATCCGGAGTTTCGACAGGATGTTCTACGATCTCACGGGAAGTAAAGAGTTCACCTGGACCCGCTATTATTTCCCGGTGATCACCACAGCAGACGGGCTCCATGAGATCGACGAATACATGATGATGTATCTCCGTTATCTCAGCAGCGGCCGTCACTATAAAGGGAATTACCGGGTCAGGTATGAGGAACTGCGCCGCCTCGGGTATACGCCGCTCGTCGCGGAGTACTACAACTGGAAGGAAGAAGCGCGCAGGCTTAGGGATTCCGGACAGCTGCTCAGAAAGAATTGACAGGCGATATTTGCGAACCGCATTCGTAACAGGCGTTCGGCAATGTAATCAATTTTTAAGATACAGGGAGAGGAAAAATGGATCAGTCTGCTGATGTAAAGAGTATCGAGAAGTGGATAGAAGAACTGGATCAGTTCAATCAGACGCCTGGAAACGGCACTACACGACCCGTGTATAGCAAGGAAGATATGGAAGCCCGCGGGTATATACGGGATCTGATGCTTTCTGCCGGACTTACGGTCAATGAGGATAACATGGGCAATCTTTTCGGAAGCCTTCCGGGAACTGATCAGTCGCTTGCACCGGTATGGACCGGTTCGCATATTGATTCAGTACCGAACGGAGGTAAATATGACGGAGCAGCAGGTGTATTTGCCGGAATCGAAGCCCTGAGGATGATTCGTGAAAGCGGCTTGCCTCATAAAAGAAATATCTCCGTGAATGTATATTCCGGAGAAGAAATGAGCCGTTTCGGCGTCTGCTGCATAGGAAGCCGCGCGCTGACGGGCAGGCTCAAACCGAATGATCTGAAATCCCATAAAGAGCCTGCGGGGAAGAGTCTGTATCAGGTGCTTAAGGATGCAGGATACAGACCGGATGCATTCGAAAGCGAATTTCCTCACAAAGCTCCGGTCTACGCGAGCCTGGAACTTCATATCGAGCAGAATGACGTGCTTGAAAAAGCGGGCTGTTCTGTCGGAGTAGTCACAGGTATCTGCGCTCCGACAAATCTGATCGTGGATGTTTATGGCGTCCAGTCCCACGCAGGAGGAACAGGTATGACCGCGCGCAGAGACGCGTTCATGGCTGCCGCTGAGATTTCGCTGCTTCTGGAGCGTCTCGCGCTCGAGTCAGACAGCGTGTATATCACGGGAACTGTAGGGGAAATGAGTCTTGAGCCAAATGCCGCAAATGTAATACCGGGGCATGTGACATTCTCAATCGATATCCGTTCAGTCGCGCTGGAAGATAAAGATGATCTTCTCGAAAAACTCTTTGCGGGGATGCAGGAAATAACTGAGCGGAGAAAAGTATGTGTCGAGCACACTATGATGAATCACGATAAGCCTGTTATCTGTGACGAACATATCGCAGAGATCATCAGAAAATCCGCTGCGGATCTTGGTATCCCTGCCATGGATATAGTCAGTGGTCCTTACCACGACAGCCTGATACTGGGCGACATTACAAAAGTCGGAATGATTTTTGTCCCAAGCAAGGATGGCTTGAGCCACAACAAAGCTGAATGGACCGATACCGGGGATATAGCAAAAGGTACAGACGTACTCGCAAAGGCTTTGTTTCAACTGGCAAATGAGGCATAATCATATAATCCTTGACAAATACAGAAGTTTTTGATAGTATCCATAAGGATTCATAAGTTTCACTTAGGAAGAGCGGGCTGAGGCCCGCTCTTCTGAGTTATTGAAAGGAAAGTTATGGCTGGCATTAAAGAAGTACGCAGGGTCGTGAGCGGGATGCTGGACGGATTCCTCGAGGACAACGGTATGGAGCTTTACCATATCGACTTCGCGAAAGAAGGTAAGGACTGGTACCTGAAAGTCTTCATCGACCGCATACAGAATGACCCCGACGGAAACGAACTCTACATCAGCAGCGACGACTGTGAGCTCGTGAGCAAGTACCTGAGCGACAGACTCGATGAGAAAGACCCGATAGAGCAGAATTACATGCTCATGGTCAGTTCCCCGGGCATGGACCGCAGACTGTACACTCAGGCGCACTACGACAGATACATCGGCAGTCTCGTGGAAGTCAAGCTGTACAAGGCTGTCGACGGCTCGAAAGAGTTCGAAGGAACACTCGTATCGAAAACGGATGACGGAATCGCCATCAGGACAGAAGATGGAAAAGACTATCTTTTCCCGGAGAAAGATGTTGTCAAAACAAATCTCGCGGTAGTTTTTTAAGAACAAAGAGGATAAACAAATGAACATTGAATTTATCGATGCAATCAAGCAGCTGGCAAAGGAAAAGAATATCCCGGAGAATATGCTGTTCGATTCTGTGGAAGAAGCCTTTGCGGCAGCGTACAAGCGCGAACTTCTGAACAATTATGACGGCAAGAACAAAGACGCCATAACCGTTCGCGCTGAACTCGACAGAAAGACGGGTGACTGCGTTGTCCTGCAGGTAAAGGATGTCGTGGCTGACGAGGATTTCGTGAGTGAGCTCTCGCAGATCCCGCTGTCGGAAGCGAAGGAGATCGATGAAGAGTACGAGATCGGGGACGAGATCGAGTACATGAGCGATCCGAAAGAGTTCAGCCGCGTGATGGCGCAGAACGTAAAGAATAAGCTCATCCAGAGCATCCGCGAGATCGAACGCAGGATGGTATATGAAGAGTTTGTCGACAAGATCGGCGAGATCGTGAACGGCGTGGTGCAGAGAAAGGTGAGAGACACTTACTTTGTAAGCCTCGGAAGCACAGAAGACGGAGTGCTCACACAGAAAGAGCAGGTACCCGGCGAGCGCATCCACCTTGGCCAGCGCATAAAAGTATATATCATGGACGTCAGAGACGGTTCCAAGGAAGAGACAAGACAGTCGCAGAACGGACGCAAAAACAGGAAGCAGAACGGACCTCAGATTTACCTTTCGCGTTCGCATCCCGGACTTGTCAAGAGACTGTTCGAGATGGAAGTTCCTGAGATCCAGAACGGCATCGTTACAATAACGGGAATCGCGAGAGAAGCCGGCTCCAGAACCAAAATGGCGGTTTCAACGATCGATCCGAACGTCGATCCGGTCGGAGCATGCGTAGGAACGAGAGGCGCGAGAGTCCAGGCTGTAGTAGACGAACTCTCCGGTGAGAAGATCGATATCATCCCCTGGAGCGAGAATCCGGTCCAGCTGATCGCTAACGTTCTCAGCCCGTCCGACGTCGAATCCGTGGTAATAGAATCAGAAGAAGACAAGATCGCCACCGCGATAGTTCCTGACAATCAGCTTTCGCTCGCCATAGGCAAGCAGGGCCAGAACGTAAGGCTCGCGGCAAGAGTAAGCGGATGGAAGATAGATATAAAGAGCCATACGCAGTACTATACCGCCGGTGAGGAGACAGACATTGAACCGGAAGACCAGGAATAACGGAGGCATGCCTCTTCCGCCGATGAGAAGATGCATCGGCTGCATGACTTCCCGCCCGAAATCCGAAATGGTGAGGATCGCCGTAACGGATGACGGACCGGTGATCGACAGATCGGGAAGGATGGACGGAAGAGGAATATACATATGCCCGGATCAGGCATGCGTTGACGCGGCAGTGAAACGCAAAGCGCTTCAGCGCGTGTTCAGAAGAGCATTCGACAAAGCCGACACAGAGCGGCTTTTCGGGGAGATAATAACAAAATGCTAACAGACAAACTGTCAGCCTATCTGGGATTCGCCGCAAAAGCTGGGAAGCTCATGAATGGCTACAATACCTGTCTTTCACTGATAGATAAGAGAAAAGTCAGATTGCTGATCGTTGCGGAAGACTCATCCGATAATACAAAGGAAAAGATGCAGCGTAAAAGCAGAGCGGGGAAGACGGAATTCAGGATATTCGGAACATCAGAAGAATTATCGAGAATAACCGGAAAAACGGAAAGTACCGTTTTCGCCGTAACGGATGAGGGATTTGCGAAGGTAATCAGGAATGAGATCGACCGTATTCGATCGGAAGGAGTGATCAAGGATGGCGAATAAGAGACTGCATGAATTCGCGCAGGAAATCGGGAGAGACGCGGACGAAGTGAAAAAGACCGCGATCGAACTCGGCATCTCAGCCAAAACAAGAGCCACGCTCTTGACTGAGGAAGAGATGGAAAAAATAAAAGCTGCTTACGCCGTGAAGAGCGGAGGAAAAACTGATGCCGCATCGAAAAAGGGCGTAATCATAGGAACAAGACGTAAACATAAAAAGGCTGAACCGGCTGTAGAAGCTGAAGCGCCGGCGGCAGCGGCTTTGTCGGAAACGGAAGAAAAACCGGAAACCCTGGCAGAAACCGAGGCTCCCAAGGTTAGACGCGTAAAGAAAGCTGTGGAAGAAACTCCGGAGGCACCAAAGGAAGAAGTCCCGGAAGTAAAACCGGAAGTACCCGCCGAAAAACCGGAAGAACCTGAAACAAAGGCTGTACCGGCACCCGCAGAAGCCAAGGAAGCTCCGGCTGATGAGACTCCGGTCAAGGCAGAACCGGAAGCAGCGGTTCCCGAAATGCCGGAAGAAAAGCCTGAAAAAACTTCACCGAAAGCAAGGATCAAGATCGTTGCAAAAGCAGCTGAAACGACCGCTAAAGCCCTTGAAAAAGCGGCTAAAAAGGTCAAGGGATCCGCAAAAAACGATGAAGTTGCCGAGACTTCAGAAAAACAGGAAAAACCCGTAAAAGAAGCGGCAGCAGAGCCTGCAGCCGAGGAAAAACCGGCTAAGCCCGCGCGCGCCGAAAAACAGCCAAAAGCAAAGGTAGAGCCAAAGGCTGAGAAGCAGGATGCACAGGCTGAAAAGAAGCCCGCAGGGAAACCGGCAAAAGCAGAAAAACAGCCTGAGCCCAAGAAACAGGAAAGCGGTCTCAAATCCAAGATCAAGATCGTTCAGCGCGCTTCCGAGCAGAAACCGCAGCCGACACCTGTCACCGACAGAAGAGGCAAGAAGGGCAAAAAGAACGCGGGGCAGCAGCCGCAGGAAGGCAAGAAACCGCAGGAAAGCAGCCGCAGAAGACCGGCAGCTCCGCGCAGCCAGGACGCTCCCCAGCCGCAGCCTGTGGAGAACCGCAGCGGAAGGCGCGGCAAGAAGGGTCACGAAAAGGACGACAGCCGCACCAAGTTCGACAAGTTCGAGAAGAAATCGCTCGAAAAGAAAGAACGTAAGAAATACACCAAGAAACCTGACGTGGAAGAAGAGATCGAAGAGGAGATCCTCCCGGAAGGAACGTTCAAGATAGACGTACCTATCACGATAGCCGGATTCTGCGAGCAGACAGAAGTATCAACGTCGAAGGTCATCATGACTCTCATGAAGATGGGTATCATGGCGAACATCAACCAGAACCTCGACGAAGAAACGGTCATGGTACTCGCTGATGAGATCGGTATCAACGTTGTCGTCGGAAACGTCGAGCAGATGGAAACTGAAGAGGGAATCGAAGACTTTGAGGACGATGAGAAGGATCTCAAGTCCCGTCCGCCGATCATCACCGTTATGGGACATGTCGACCACGGTAAAACTTCGCTCCTCGACGCCATCAGAAGCACGAACGTCACCGCTCAGGAATCGGGCGGCATCACTCAGCACATCGGTGCGTCGGAAGTCAGCATCAACGGACGCAAAATCGTGTTCCTCGATACTCCGGGACACGAAGCATTCACCGCGATGCGTGCGCGAGGCGCTCACGTAACAGACATTGCCGTACTCGTAGTTGCGGCTGATGACAGCGTAAAACCGCAGACGATCGAATCGATCAGCCATGCGAAAGCGGCAGGCGTTCCGATCATCGTTGCGATAAACAAAATGGATAAACCGGGAGCCAATCCCGACATGGTCAAGAGAGACCTCGCAGATCAGGGCGTACTCGTGGAAGACTGGGGCGGAGACGTCATCAGTGTTCCGGTTTCAGCCAAGACCCGTGAAGGCATCGAAGATCTCCTTGAGATGATCCTTCTCGAGGCTGACGTACTCGAACTCAAGGCGAATCCGGACAGACTCGCGCTCGGTTCCGTAATAGAAGCCAAGCTCGACAAGGCAAGAGGTCCTGTCGCGACACTCCTCGTACTCAACGGTACGCTGAAAGCAGGACAGAGCATCGTTGCCGGTACATGTTCCGGACGTATCCGTCTCATGACTGATGCCAGAGGCAAGCAGATCAGAAAAGCAGGCCCGGCTACTGCTGTAGAGATCCTCGGTCTTACAGACGTACCGCAGGCAGGTGACGTGTTCAACGCCGTCAAGGACGACAAGACCGCCAGAGAGATCGCTGCGAGAAGAAGTGAGAAACTCAGAGAAGAGACAATGGCCAAGAACTCCAGCATGTCGCTCGAGAAACTGTTCAGCCAGATCCAGTAAGGTGAGACAAAAGAACTCAACCTCATCATCAAGGCTGACGTACAGGGTTCTGTCGGAGCTCTCATATCCTCACTTGAAAAGCTCAATAACGAGAACGTCCGAGTGAACGTTATCCACTCGGGAGTTGGTACGGTCAATGAATCCGATATCATGCTCGCCGAAACATCGAACGCGGTAATCATCGGATTCAACGTTCGTCCGAGCGCAGCTGTCACACAGGCTGCCGATGCAAAAGATGTCGAAATCAGACTTTACCGCGTGATTTACGACGCGATCAACGACGTCGAAGCTGCCATGAAGGGTATGCTCGATCCCGAAACAAAGGAAGAAGTTCTCGGTCAGGCTACCGTCAGAGAAACATTCAGGGTGCCGAACGTCGGTACGATCGCGGGTTCGTATGTCACGAGCGGAAAAGTCGTCAGGAACGCGGAGATCCGTCTTGTCCGCGACGGTATCGTCATTCACGAGGGCAAGATATCTTCGCTCAAGCGTTTCAAGGACGACCAGAAGGAGGTCAACCAGGGTTACGAGTGCGGTATCGGCATAGAATCCTACAACGACATCAAGGTCGACGACGTGATCGAGTGCTTCCGTATGGTGGAAGTAAGACCCGAGTAACAGCGGCATAACAAAGCTGGTCTCATGGCCGGCATAGAGCAAAGCCCGGCCGTATGGCCGGCGGAAAGGTAATGACCGGCCGCATAAAAGCGGCCGGATCAGGATATAAAATGGCTAGAGAATACAGACAGGGAAGGCTTGGCGGGGAAATCAAAAAGATAATCTCCGAAATGCTTCTGAGAGAGCTTAAGGATCCCAGGCTGGACGGAATGATCAGCATCTCTGACGTGGAAGTCACGAGAGACGGAAGCTACGCGACCTGCTATGTGACGATCCTTGACACAACAGAAGGAGAAGAAGCACGCGCGGAGCGCGAGCAGGAGGTCCTTGACGGTCTGAAGAGCGCGAAAGGTCTCATGAGAAAAGAAATCGGAAAAGAACTCAAGCTGAGAAGGACTCCCGATCTCATCTTCAAGATGGACCATTCGATGGACTACGGAAGGCATATAGACGAAATTCTGAAAGGACTGGATCTTTAGACAGTACAGTTTTGGCGGAAATGAGAGGATCGTATCTTTGAAGGACAACAACACATTTGCCGAAATCGCAAAAGCTCTTTCGGAAGCTGAAAAAATCCTTATATTCACACATCAGAACATGGACGGTGACGCCCTTGGTTCTTCGTGTGCCATGGCGCACAACCTGAGACTTCTCGGAAAAGAATGCTGGGTCATGCTCAACGACGACGATATAATGAGTAATCTCAGGTTTTTGGCAAAGGACTACTGCACGACAGATGAGAATGTAATGGGCGTCCCGGACGTCTCGCTGATACTCGACGCGAGCAGCCCTTCGAGGTTTCCGGCTAAAAGAGAAAAATTCGAGCAGGGTAAACTGAAGATCGCGGTCGATCATCATCTCGTTGACGCTGCCGATCTCGATATGAAATACATAGACGCCGGGTCAGCCTCCACAGGAGAACTTGTATTTGAGCTTCTCAAAGAAATGGGAGTTGCGCCTGACCGCGAGACAGCGGAAGCTTTGTTCGCCGCGGCTATCACGGATACAGGAAGATTCACGTATTCCAACACCACCGCGGGAACGCACGAAATGATCGCGGAGCTTTATTCGACAGGGTTCGATGCCGCAGGCGTGAGCGTCGAGCTTTACGAAAGTGAAAACCCAAGCAAAGTGCTGATGCATGCGCGCGTCCTTTCCGGTATGGAGATGCTGGAAGACGGCAAGGTCGCTATAGCCAGGCTTTCGCAGCAGCTTCTGAAAGAGACAGGCGCTGCCTTGAGTGACACCGACGGGATAGTCGCGACTCTGAGAGCCATGAAAGGCGTCGAGATCGCGGCATTTCTCAAGGAAGGCGAAGACGGGAAATCTTTCGTCAGCCTGAGATCGAAAAACGATGCGGACGTTGCGGTCATCGCAAAAAGTTTTGGCGGCGGCGGTCATAAGAAGGCTGCGGGCGCCACGCTGGACATGAGTCTGGACGAGGCATATGAACTTGTCAAAAAAGTCGTGACTGAGGCTGTCCGCAAATGATCGAGACAGGGATACTTAACATCTACAAAGAAAGAGGGATGACGTCTCACGATGTCGTATCAAGGCTCAGGCGTCTTATTGGAATAAGGCGTATCGGCCACACAGGCACGCTCGATCCGATGGCGGAGGGCGTGCTGCCGGTCTGTATAGGAAGAGCCGCGAGGATAATCGAGTATCTCGATCTCGACATCAAGACGTATAAAGCAGTGATGCTGCTTGGCCGCGCGTATGACACACAGGACGTTACGGGACAGGTGATAAGGGAAGCCGACGAGGCTTCTGTCTCAGCTATAACAAAGCAGAATGTGGACTGCGCGATGGAAGGTTTCAAAGGCCTGATAGAGCAATATCCGCCTATGTATTCCGCCGTGAGAGTGGACGGAAGAAGGCTTTATGACTACGCCCGGGCGGGTGAAACTGTCAATGTCAAACCGAGACGTGTGTACATTACGGGTCTTGAGGTGACGGACTGCGACCTCGGAAAAGGGTACGAAAGCAGCGTTTCGTTCACCGTATCATGCACGAAAGGGACGTATATCCGTGCGATAGCAAACGACGCGGGCGAAAAACTCGGAACAGGTGCCGCGCTTTCAGCGCTTGAGAGGACTGCCAGCGGCATGTTCAGGGCAGAAGACGCGGTAAAGATCTCTGAACTGGAAGCGATGACGCCGGAAGAAATAGAAGAACTCATTATTTCTCCCGATGCGCCTCTCGGAAAATACGGGAAAGTGATACTTTCGGGGCGGGATCCCGTAAGGTTTCGCGATGGGATCTTAATAGAAATGAGCCGCGCGGAGATGGTTAAAGAGCCTGATTATACGGACAGCGGTTTCTATCTGCCAATACCGGAAAGACTGCGGGATATTTATCTTGCGTACAGCGATGAGGGCAATTTCATAGGAATCGCCAAAAAGACAGATGAGAACCTGTTGAGGCCGGAAAAGGTCTTCGTCGGGTGAAAGAGGAAAAGAAATTGATTATTTTCAGGGAACTTGATGACGTAAAAATAGATGAGGGGACAGCTGTTGCCCTCGGCAATTTCGACGGTGTGCATCTTGGTCATCAGAAGCTCATAAAAGAAGCGGTGAAGTACGCTGAAAAGCACGGTCTCAAGACTCTCGTATTCACGTTTTCGAATCATCCGAAAAACGTGCTCGGAAAAGGCACCGAGGTCAAGTGCATACTTTGTACCAACGGAAAAGCTTCACTCATAGAATCACTCGGAGTCGATTATCTCGTCGACGTGCCATTCACCGAGGAAATAATGAAGACCCCGGCGGAAAGCTTTGTTAAGGATCTGCTGGTAGACAAAATGAACATAAAAGCCGCTTTCTGCGGGTTCAACTATAAGTTCGGGTTCAAAGCGAAGGGAACGCCGGAGCTTTTAAGATCGCTGGGTGAGGAATACGGTTTCACCGTAAAGGAAATGAAGGCGTATAAGCTCGAGGACAATGTCGTCAGTTCGACTTTGATTCGCACGCTCATCGCGTCCGGCCGCGTCGACAGATGCAGGACATACATGGGAAGACTCTATTCGATCACCGGCGAAGTAGTTGTCGGCAACAGGCTCGGAAGGAAACTCGGGTTTCCGACGTCCAATCTGGTCATCGACCCGACCATGGTCACACCGCCGAACGGTGTATATGTCACAAACTGTATATATAACGGCGTGAGTTATGCGAGCATCACCAACGTCGGGGTAAAACCGACTATCGGGGAATACACAAAAAACGTCGAGACTCACATATTCGACTTCAACAAAGAACTTTACGGTAAATCTATTACTGTAGAGTTCATAAAGAAGATGCGCGACGAGGTAAAATTCGACAGTGTCGAGGATCTTTCGGAGCAGATAGTGCGCGACTGCAGGGAGGCAAGAAAGTACCACGAGCAGCTCGCGAAAAAAGCCGCGAAGCAGGCGAAAAAAGATTGAAAAACAGACAAAAAAGCGTGATTTGCCCCTTGTGCGGACATTGTAAACATGCTAAAATAAACCGTTACGTTAATTACCGATACTCAGATGTGCGCGTCTCCTGCGGCACCCGGGTACCGGCCTACGACTGATCGAAAGGAGAAAAGAAAATGATCACGAAGGAAAAGAAAGAAGCTATCATTAAAGAGTACGCTACAAAAGAAGGCGATACAGGTTCCCCGGAAGTACAGATCGCTATCCTGACAGCAAGAATCAACGAGCTCAACGAGCATCTTCAGACACATAAGAAGGATTTCCATTCGAGGAGAGGCCTTCTCAAGATGGTAGGACAGAGAAGAAACATGCTGGCTTATCTTAAGGCTAAGGACATTGAAAGATATCGTTCTCTCATCGCCCGTCTCGGACTGAGAAAATAATATGAGAATGATACGGCGGGGCAACTTATCCCCGCCGTTTTATCATAATTGGAGGTTAATAAACAGGAAGGAGTTGTTTATTAGGAATGGCAAGGTATACAGATTACAGATCGTTTAAAACCGCTATCGGCGGAAGGCTGATGGAGCTCGAGATCGGAAGAGTCTGCGAGCAGGCAAACGGTGAAGTGCTTGTAAAATACGGCGATTCAGTCGTACTCGTTACAGCGTGCGCGTCAAAGGAAGCGCGTCCCGATGCTGATTTCCTCCCGCTGAGCTGCGACTACGAGGAAAAAATGTACGCTGCGGGCAAGATCCCCGGAGGGTTCATCAAGAGAGAAGGAAGGCCGAGCGAGAAGGCTACGCTTTGCGCGAGACTCATGGACAGACCGCTCAGACCTCTTTTCCCGAAGGGCTATTATCACGACATAGAAGTCATCGCGACAGTATTGTCGGTAGACCTCGACTGCGAGACAGATATTATGGCCATGATCGGTTCGTCGGTCGCTCTCGCGGTATCGGATATTCCCTGGGACGGTCCTACGGGTTCCGTCAGAGTGGGAAGAATCGACGGCAATTTCGTCATCAACCCGACGCTTGCTCAGAGAGCCGAGTCCGATATCAATCTGACGGTCGCCGGAACAAAGGAAGCGATCATGATGGTAGAAGCCGGCGCGAACGAAGTGCCGGAAGACGTGATGCTCGACGCGATATTCTTCGGTCATGAAGAAATCAAGAAGATCGTTGCATTCATCGACGCCATCGTTGCGGAAGTCGGAGTTCCCAAGCAGGAACCGGATCTCGCGACAGTGCCTGAGGATCTTGACGCTCAGGTAAGGGAATTCGCGACGGAGAAAATGAAGAAGGCCGTCGTCAATTCGGACAAGCTCACGCGTCTTGACAATATGGACGCTGTTGAGAAAGAAACACAGGAATACTTCGCGGAGATCTTCCCCGAACAGGAGAAGGACATCGCGGCTGTGCTTTACAACATCACAAAGGAAAGCGTCCGCTCACTGATTCTAGATGAGGGTATCCGTCCGGACGACAGAAAACTCGATGAGATAAGACCCGTATGGGCTGAGACCGGTATACTCCCGAGAGTACACGGAACGGGACTTTTCAAGCGCGGACAGACTCAGGTACTCTCCGCCTGCACACTCGCTCCTCTTTCGGAAGCACAGAGAATA
>JAFOKI010000273.1 GCA_017419895.1 Eubacterium sp.
CCGATAGTTGTCAGCAAAGCCGGTACACTTGAGATAGCAGCTGCTACAAACATTACCGGTGATCAATATGTATGGGCTGAATTGTACAGAGATGCTGCCTGCAGCGGCAGTCCGATTTCAGGCACAACATTGATGCTGCAGGGACAAACGGCGGATGACGCGTTTGTTGCGCTTGCTGCAGGTACGTATTATATGAAGGTGTATAAATACTCTGATGACGTTTGCACTTGCAGGATCGTCGCCGGAGTATGGCCGTCCGGGGACAAAGTCATTGCAAGCGGACAGACGATGGCGTACTATGTGGATTCTTCACGTATAAAGGATTTCAAGTATACTGCTACCGCAAACGGTAAGATCAGAGTAGCATGCGCCAGTGATTACGGATATCATGTCCAGATTCTCAGCGCGTCGAAAGGCGTTCTTTCTGAAGAAAGATGGCTGACTAAGGGAACCGGATGTGACCTTGCTGTCGAGAAGGGCAAAACCTATTTCATCAGAGTGAAATCGATAGACAGCAATACAGTTCTTCAGTTCTCGCTCAAGCAGACAGCCGTAAAAGAGAAGAGCGGCAAGAGCAAGAAAAAGGCTGTAGCTATCAAAGCCAAGAAAAAGGCCAAGGGCACTATCGCTCCGGGTTCCAAGAAGGCTGACTGGTACAAGCTCACGCTCAAGAAAAAGAAAACACTTACGATCAATCTGACGACAGATGCCACCAATTACCTGACACTTACCGTTTACAACAAGAAAGGTAAGAAGATCGGTTCCACGAACATTTACAATGCTACCAAGTGGAAAGGTACGGTGACCCACAGCAGAACATACGGCAAAGCAGATAAGGGAACATATTACATCAAGATTTCCAGAAAGACTGCAAAAGACAGCGGCATCTACACGCTCAGCTGGAAATAGCCAGATCATCGAAAACGTTGCTTATCAAGGGGCGCTTCGGCGTCCCTGTTTTTATGCTATCTTTCACCAAATCTCCACCAATGGGACATGTTCTATGGTATAATAAATCATTATGGGTTACTACGCTCTCGAGTCGGAGATGACTTGAGTCGGGAGCCCGGATGAGCAAATCTAGAGAAAAAACAGCGAATTACGGATGAACATAGAGAAAGGGTCAAAAATGAACTTTGTAGTAGATTCGATGGGCGGCGACAACGCTCCTGAAGTGATAGTTGAAGGCGCTATCCAGGCGATAAAGAAACTTGAGAAGGATGACATAATCACGTTGGTCGGAGACAGTGAGCGAGTCGGCAGCATACTGAAAGAATATGGATACAGAGATCACAGGATCATGATTGTGCATGCTTCCGACGTGATAACTAACGACGAGGCGCCTGTAAAAGCTGTCCGCCGCAAGAAGGATTCTTCTATAGTGAAAGGCCTCAATCTCGTCAAGGATGGAAAAGGCGATGTGTTTATGTCTGCGGGAAGTACAGGTGCGGTCCTGGCAGGAGGTCTTCTGATCCTTGGCAGGATCAAAGGCGTAGACAGACCGACTCTGGCAAGCCTTTATCCGGTAATCGGACATGAGCCTTCGCTCATAGCTGATGCGGGTGCCAATGCGGAGTGCAAGCCGAGGAATCTGCTCGAGTTTGCCAAGATGGGCTCGATCTACATGGAGAAAGTGCTCGGCAGAGAGAATCCGACAGTGGGTCTCATAAACAACGGAACCGAAGAAGGAAAAGGAACGTCTCTTACAAAAGAAGCCTACGAGCTTCTTGAAAAGAGCGAGCTGAACTTTGTAGGAAATATCGAGACGAGAGAGCTTCAGAATGCTGTAGCTGACGTCATCATAACCGATGGTTTCACAGGAAACGCGGTGATCAAGCTGACAGAGGGACTTGGACTTATGGTGCTCAGGGAGATCAAGAAAATGTATCTTGACAGTCCGAGAACGAAAGTCGGAGCTTTGTTCGTACAGGACAAGCTCAGGAATCTCAAGCATCAGTTCGACTATAAGGAATACGGCGGCGCGCCGATCCTCGGCGTAAAAGGCGCGGTCCTCAAGATGCACGGTTCATCAGACGCAGTCGCGGTCAGGCAGACAATACTGAAGTCCCGCAAATACGTGGAGGAAGACGTTGTGGGAATCATCACGGAAGCGATCAGGTAAGCATGGATATATACGAACTGGAAAGTATACTCGGGCATTCTTTTGCCAACAAAGCTTTGCTGGATCAGGCGCTGACCCACAGTTCATACTGCAGGGAAAACGGCCTGCCGGCGGCCGATTCGAATGAACGTCTCGAGTTTATCGGTGATGCCGTGCTGGATGCGGCTGTCGGGATAGAGCTCTACAGGAGGCTTCCCGAGGCGGGTGAAGGCAGGCTCACAAAGCTCAGAGCGCTCGTTGTGTGTGAACGGTCACTCGCGCTTATGGCAAGAGAGATGGAGATCGGAAGTCTTCTTCTGATGGGCAACGGTGAAGATAAATACGGCGGCCGTGAGAAGGATTCGATAATAGCGGACGCTTTGGAAGCGGTCATAGGGGCTTTGTTCCTGGATGCGGGATTTCAGGCCGCGGAGCGCTTTGTATCAGAAAGGTTCGCGGAGCTCATAGACCTTGCCATTAATGGAGAGCTTTACACAGATCACAAGACCAAGATCCAGGAGCTGCTCCAGGCGATGAAAAGCAATCCCGTAATCAGATACATAGTCGACAGGGAGAACGGTCCGGATCACGACAAGACGTTCCACGTCCATCTGGAGGTGGATGGGATCAGGCTTGGGAACGGTTCGGGCAAGACCAAGAAAGAAGCAGAACAAAAAGCGGCAGAACAGTCGCTGAACGGAGGATATCTCAACAATGTACTTTAAAAGGCTGGAAATACACGGGTTCAAAGCGTTTGCCGATCCCGTCGTTATAGACTTCAACGAGGGTATAACGTGCATCGTCGGCCCAAACGGAAGCGGTAAGAGCAACATCAGTGACGCGATCAGATGGGTGCTCGGGGAACAAAGTCCCAAGCAGCTTCGCGGCGGCAAGATGGAAGACGTCATTTTCAACGGCACTGCCACAAGAAGACCCAGAGGAATGGCTGAGGTCACTCTTGTCATTGACAATACCGCGCATATTCTTGACATCGAATATTCGGAAGTGGCAGTGACGAGAAGGATGTACAGAAGCGGTGAGAGCGAGTATCTGATCAACGGCAACACTGTCAGGCTCAGGGATATCCGTGAACTGTTCATGGACACGGGAATCGGTGTCGAGGGATATTCGATCATCGGCCAGGGCAAGATCGCTGATATCGTTAGCAACAAGCCCGAAAGCAGACGCGAGATATTCGAGGAAGCCGCTGGAGTAGTTGCATATAAAACGCGCAAGGCAGAAGCGGAGAGAAAACTCGAAACTACCGGCCAGAACCTTGAGCGTATCGAAGATATAGTTGAGGAGCTGGAAGGAAGAGTCACCGTTCTCGAAGAAGAGAGCGCTAAAGCCAGGAGATACCTTGAACTCAGGGATGAGTACAAAGATCTTGAAGTGAATATCACACTCAAGAATATAGATAACGCTAATTCCAGAGCCGTAAAATACAGTGGGGATATCGAAGACCTGGAAGGCAGGATCATCGAATCACAGGCCAAACGTACGGCGGTGGATAACGAGCTTCCTGAAGTCGAACAGAAATACACCGATCTTGACGAGGCTTCCACAGCTGCGCGCACAGAACTTCCTGATCTCGCGTCAGCCATCAGTGCAGCGAAACAGGAGAGCGCTTTCAACGCGGAGCGCCTTGAGAACATTGCGGCAGATAAAAAACGCACAGAGGACGAGATTGCTTCTCTGGCAGAAGGCATAAAGACCGCTGAAGCAGAGAAGACTGCGAAAGAAGAGGAAAAGGCAGGCCTAAGCTCAGGTATTGAAGAAGCTGAAAACGAAAAAAAGCGCAGACAGGAAGAATACGATAAACTGACATCCGCCTCTGAAGGAACGAATAAATTCGTTGATGAGGGGAATGACAGGCTGGTTGAACTCCACAGTGAGGCAGCTTCCAAGAAGAGCGAAGCTAAGAGCATCGATACGTACAGGGTGACTCTTGAGGACAGACGCAAGATCCTGACGGAGGAGAACGCGGCGCTCGGACGCGAGATAAAAGCGTACGGGGACCGGCTTAAGGCGGCTGAAGAAAAGAGCGTTACGATCGCTTCCGAACAGGAAGAACGTGAGGAAATACGTGCTTCCAAGACAAAAGAACTGATTACTAAGGGTAACGAGATTCAGGTTTACCGTAATAAGATTGATGCAATCCGAATCGATGCCGGCGCAAAAGAAGCCCGTCTCAAGACAATCAAAGAGATGGAAGAAAACTACGAGGGCTACAGTGGCGCGGTAAGATTCATCATGCAGTCGGGAATCAAAGGAATAGAAGGTACTGCTGCCGAAAAACTCGACGTTCCTGACGGTATGGAAACCGCGATCGAGACAGCTCTCGGAAGCGCAAGACAAAACATCATCGTTGCGGATGAAGCATGCGCCAAGAAAGCCGTAGCGTCCCTCAAGGAGAACAAAGCCGGTCGTCTTACTTTCCTTCCTGTCGATACCATCAGGTACAGCAAGCCCGATGTAGAGTCTGCGGTAATGATAGACGCGGGTTTCCTGGGCATGGCTGACAGTATAATAACGTGCGACCCGAGATACGAAAAGGTATTTGGATACCTTCTGGGAAGGACTGCGGTAACAAAGGACCTCGACACGGCCGTAAGGCTTTCGGGAATATCTAGAGCCGGCCTGAGATTCGTGTCTCTTGAAGGTGACGTGGTGAATGCCAGCGGAGCGATAACGGGCGGCAGATACAAACACCAGACTGCAGGAATCCTCGACAGAAAGAAAGAGAAACAGCGTCTGGCATCCGAGATCGAAAAGGCTTATGCCTCCATTGAAGATATGGAGAGAGAGTCTGCTGAGAGAACAGAACTGACGGAAAAACTCAGGGACGAACTCGAAAAACTCGCAGAAGAGGTAAAAGCAGGAGAGATCGCTGCATCTTCACTTAAGCCTGAAATCGAATCACTTGAGGTCCTCATCTCTGACGCGGAGAACAAGAAGAGCAAGAATGATAAAGAACTCGAAACAATAGCTGTCGATCTTACAAGGACGGAAGATCTGACGAAAAACCTGCTCGATGGAAGCCGCGCCGCGGAATCCGAGATAGAGAAGGTGAGTTCTGCCATAGAAGCCGCGATGGCCGATTATGAGCAGAAAAAGAAAGATATCGATGACGCTCTTGCGGCTTTGACCGAGAGTATTGTAAAAGCCAATGAATGGGAAAGCAGGATATCGGCAGTCGATTCGATACTTGAGATGACCTGCAGAAACCTCGAAAGCCTTGAGCAGCAGAAAGCCGATAAAGAGAAGCATCTGGCAACTCTTTGTGATGAGGAACGCAGCATCCTGGAAAATGCGGGTACACCGGAATCGGGAATCGAGGATCTCGAGAACAAAAAGAAAGAACTCGAGGAAAAGATTGGGAAGCTTGATGCGGAGAAGCGCATTGTTAATGAGAAGCGCTCCGAAATGAACCGCGCACTCAGGTCTTTAGACTCTGAAATAGAAGCCTTCAAGGACCAGAAATACAGGCTTGAAATAAAAGCAGCGCAGAACGAGACGCAGCTGGAGCATCTGAAAGAGCGGCTTTGGAATGAATTTGAGCTGTCGCTTGCGGCTGCGGAAGAACTCAGACATGACGGCTTTGTTATGTCGACGTCCATTAACAAGAGCCGCGAGATAAGGAATGAAATGAGAGATCTCGGCGATGTGAATGTCGGATCGATCAAGGAGTATGAAGAAGTCAAGGAACGTTATACATTCCTCATAGACCAGCGTGCCGACGTCAGGCAGGCGGTCGAAGAACTCCGCAGCATTATTTCTGAGATGGACAGGAAGATCACGAGGAGATTCAAGGACAATTTCGAGAGCGTCAAGCAGAACTTCGAGAGGATTTTCATCGAACTGTTCGGAGGAGGAAGCGCAGAGCTCAGTCTTTCCGATGAGCTTCATCCTCTTGAGTCGGGCATCGATATAAACGCTCAGCCGCCGGGCAAGAAGCTTCAGAATATCAATCTTCTGTCAGGTGGTGAGAAGACGATGACAGCTATCGCGCTTATGTTCGCGGTGCTCTGTGTACAGCCGACGCCGTTCTGCATACTGGACGAGGTCGAAGCCGCGCTGGACGACGAAAACATCTCGAGATTCTCCGACTATCTCAGGAATTTCGACCAGACGCAGTTTGCGCTGATAACCCACCAGAAAGCGACGATGACTCACGCGGATTCGCTCTACGGAATAACGATGGCGGAAGAAGGCGTTTCGAGGGTCCTCAGCCTGAGGCTGGGGGATCCGGAAGCCGACAGATTCACGGAATAGAAGCTCTGAAAGGAATACGATATGGCAATTATAAAAGAGAAAAAAGGTTTCTTCGGCAGACTGTCCGAGAGGATCGGCGACGTGCTTTTCATGCGTTCGGAAGTCGACGAGAACATGCTTGACGATCTTGAGGAAGTTCTCATCACTTCGGACATCGGCATGACTACAACAATGAATATCATGGACGGGCTGAGAGAGAAGGTAAAGAATGAGTTCATCACGAACCCGAACCGTGTCAGAACGCTGCTCGCGCAGACGATAGCGGAGCTCATGGATAAGGGCGAGCGCTGCGAGCTTTGTAATAAATATCCGCTAGTTATCCTTATGATAGGCATCAACGGCGGCGGCAAGACCACGACGATCGCGAAACTCGGACACCGTCTGAAATCCCAGGGCAAGACCGTAATGTTCGCCGCGGCAGACACGTTCCGCGCGGCGGCGGGCGAGCAGCTCGAGATCTGGGGCGACAGGATCGGCATCAATACCGTGCGCCATCAGGAAGGCGCTGACCCGAGCGCTGTCATTTTTGACGCGATCCAGTCTGCCAAGGCAAAGAATATCGACGTTCTGATATGTGACACAGCAGGGCGTCTTCAGAATAAACGCAATCTGATGGTCGAGCTCGAGAAGATGAACAAAGTCATCGGCAGGGAGTATCCCGAGGCAGAGCGTGAGACTCTCCTGATACTCGACGCCACGAACGGTA
>JAFOKI010000274.1 GCA_017419895.1 Eubacterium sp.
AACAAAGCCGTCCGACACGCACTTCCCGGTCCTGAGCATCCCGCTCAAAAAATCGAGGAGCTCCGGGTCGTCGTCAATGACGTCTCTGAGCATACCGATAAGTATCTCCGGATCGATCGAATTGAAGTAGTTGTGAATGTCTATCTTGAGCACGTATTTTGAGTCGAGGTCAGGCATGGCGGTTATCTTCTCGATCGCCGATCCTGCAGTCATGCTTCTCCTGAATGAGTAGCAGTTGTCCGCGAGCCTGCCGTCGTACCGGTAAAGCAAAAACGCAATCAGCTTCAGCGCCCAGGTCTCCTCTTCCCCAAAGGAATAGACGACCCGCTTTTTCGCGGAGCCCATTTTGGAGATCGTCTTCTTTTCAGGGATGCCGATGTCAAGGCTGTCCGCGAATCTCGCGTATCTTCCCTCTTCCACAAAGTTTTCAAGCCGCTTGAGTTCACGTTTGTTCAGGCGGCTTCTGTCGGTTTTGTACTCGAGAAATTCTCTCCAGGCTGATTGATTTGTCAGTTCGTCGATTATAGATGTCATGTTTTTTTGCCGCCTGCGCGGCTTGTCGTAATTCCGCTTACTCAAATAATGCCGGGGGCGTCCCCGGCATGCTTTGCTCAGCTAAATCAGACCTTGATCGTTAAAACTCTGCGTCAACAGAACAACAGACTGAGAATCCACATATTCGAATTTGTAGATGATATCCGTAAGGCCCGTTAGTTTCTGGTCGGCTTTGATCAGTTCTATCAGATGCGCCTCATCTTTTGTCTGTATGCCCGCCAAAGTAGTTGTCAATTCCTCGAGAAGCGCGGGATCGAGCTCCGATGCCGTGATTGCCGGGATCGAGAACCGGTAAAGCACCGCATTTCCTGTGACGGATACCTGAATGCTCATGCCGAGCGATTCCAGGTTCTTGTTAATAGCCACCGTCTCGTCCTCGATATCTTTCCTGAATTCCGGGCTCTTATCATAGAACTTTTTCAGGTTCTTTGGTTTCTTGAGTGTCTTGATGGTCTTCACTTTCGAGAACGGACCCTTTTTCTTTCCATTTAGAGCGCGGACCTTTATCTTGTACGTTCTGTTGTATTTTCCAGCGAAAGTAAACGTGGTCTTCGTTATTTTGTCTTTATTCTTGTACCATTTCTTTGTCTTGGTATCGTATACAAGCACTTCGTATTTCTTGGCGTTCTTGGTCTTTTTCCATGAGACCTTCACGTTTTTCATATAGACCACTTTCGGTGCCTTGATCTTGACCCTGGCGGGTTTCGCCGCCGCATGGACCGGCGAAGCGAGTGCCGGGATCATACATGCGAAAAGGATGAAAACAGCGATAAAGATCACACTTTTCTTAATGGACGCTTTCATATTTTCCCCTCATAGAATATAATGTGAGATAGGCGGTGTATACATTGTCAATATATCATCTTGACTGCATAAAATCAAACACCGCGGAGGGGCTTTGTTATGTATTACGGAAACATCAAAAACTACGATATAGCCGACGGTGAAGGAGTCAGGGTGACTTTGTTCGTATCCGGCTGCAGGCATCACTGCGAAGGCTGTTTCCAGCCTCAGACCTGGGATTTCGACTACGGCCAGCCATTCACCGATGCTACGAAGGCATACATTTTTAAACTCTTGTCGAACGACCTGATCCAGGGCTTCACATGCCTCGGCGGAGAGCCATTCGAACCCGAAAACCAGGAAGTGCTCGCGCCGATGCTCAAGGAAATGAAAGAGAAGTTTCCGGATAAGGACATCTGGTGCTACACCGGCTACACATATGATACGGATCTGATGCCGGGCGGCAGCGTGCGCACGGAGTACACCGAAGACATGCTGAAAGCAATCGACATTCTGGTGGATGGCGAGTTCGTGCTCGCGCTCAAGGATCTGACACTGAAATTTAGGGGGAGCAGCAACCAGAGGATGCTTCATCTTGTCGACGGCAAAGTCGTCAAGATAGACTGAGTCAGGGCTTTGTCAACAAAGCCGCATGATTCCCCGCTTTCTTTACAATACCGCACCGCGGGTGTATAATGAATAAGTTAAACGCATACATTTATTTCTGATATTCAAACAGGTGAAAAAATGGAAAGAGAAAAATTCTTAACGGTTTACAGACATTCCCTCGCTCACGTACTTGCAAAAGCTGTCATCGAGATATTCGGACGCGAGAATGTCCAGTACGCTATCGGACCGCAGATCGCGGACGGGTTCTACTACGACTTCCTTCTCCCGAGGTCGATCAATAAAGACGACTATACAGCGATAGAAGACAAGATGCGCGAGATCCTTAAACGCAAGGAAGACTGGACCGTAAAAGAGATATCCAGAGCAGACGCCCTTGAGCTTTTCAAAGACCAGAAATTCAAGACTGAGCTCATAGAAGACCTTCCGGAAGACGAGATCCTTACCGTTTATTACACGGGAGACGATTTCGTGGATCTTTGCATAGGACCTCATATCGAAAACTCAGTCGAGCTTCTCAGCACGGCTTTCAAAGTCCGCGCGGCATCCACGGCTTACTGGCGCGGCGACGAGAACCGCGACCTGCTGCAGAGGATCTACTGCTACGCCTTCCCGTCGAAGGATGAGCTGAAAGCACACCTCAAGCTCATTGAAGAAGCTATGGCGAGAGATCACAAGGTCATCGGGCCGCAGCTCGGACTGTTCATGTTCGATCCTTCCGCACCCGGTATGCCCTTCTGGCTGCCGAGAGGCTGGACGCTCTTCAACACGCTTCTCAAATTCTGGAGAGAAGTTCACGAGCGCCACGGCTACAGAGAGATCTCAGGGCCTGTCATCAGCGATAAATCCCTCTGGGAGACAAGCGGACACTGGGGACACTACAAGCACAACATGTTCCTTGTCCCGCCTGTAGCCGAGGATGAGAACGGCAACATGTCTATAGCTGAAGACGGCAAGTTCTATGCCATGAAGCCTATGAACTGCCCGAACGCGATCCTCGTCTATAAGCACGAGCTCCACAGCTACAGGGATCTGCCGCTCAGATACTCACAGACTGACGTCATCCACAGAAGAGAGAAATCCGGCGAACTGAACGGCCTCTTCCGCGTCCAGATGTTCCGCCAGGATGATGACCACACATTCCTCACCGAGGAAATGGTTGCTGATGAGATCGCCGATATCCTCGATATCGCGACCGAACTCTACGGAACGTTCGGTCTGACCTACACGGCAGAGCTCTCGACGCGTCCGGACGATTTCATGGGCGACATACAGATCTGGGACAAAGCCGAAGAAGACCTCACAGCGATCCTCGACAAACACTACGGTATCGGCAACTATGAGATCAACGAAGGCGACGGCGCTTTCTATGGCCCCAAGATCGACCTTGCGATGAAAGACGCACTCGGGAGAGAATGGCAGATGGGTACAGTCCAGCTCGACTTCCAGCTCCCCCTCAATTTCGAATTGAAATACACGGCTCAGGATGGCTCCCAGAGAACACCTGTCATGGTACACCGCGCTTTGTTCGGATCGATGGAGCGCTTCATCGGTATCATAATCGAGAACTTCAAAGGCGCGTTCCCGTTCTGGCTCTCACCTGTCCAGGTCGGTATCGTTCCGATCAGGACCGAGAACAACGAATACGCTCAGTATGTGGAAGAAATGCTTAAGGAAAACGGCATCAGAACGGAAGCGGACTACACAGACCGCAACATGAAGGAAAAAATCAAGTACTTCAAGAATTACAAGACGCCTTACACTATCGTCCTCGGAAACAATGAGGCTGAGGAGCGCACAGTTTCAATCAACCTGCGCGGTTCCAACAAGCAGGTCAGGAACGTGCCTCTCGACAAGTTCATCGCGATGTGCGTAGCAATGACAAAGGAACGCACACTCGACCTTATGGACGATCCCGAAGCAGTTGAATAATCAGGAATTTGATAAAGTAAAAGTGACAGGAGCCGGTTCTCCTGTCACTTTTTTATTTGTTACTATTGACGGCGGGATCATCCGGTAACACCCGCACCGTCATTCTCTGCATATTCCTGGACTTAGTGTCTGATCATGCTCATCATGATGTTGTCTTCTTCCGGTTCGATCGAAACAAAGTCAAGATTGACGCTTGCCCCGTTATCATCCGGTATCAGATCGAACGCGACGTACTTACTGAGTTCTTCGTTGAAATAGCAGAACTCCTTCTGCGAGCCGAGTTTTTGCTGATCAATTATGCAATACCCCTGATCCTCCATACCCGGCACCAACGTATCAAGGAACTTCTCGGCTGATTCGGTGCTGTCAAACGGTTGAAATACCGCAAGGAAAAGACCTTTGGCAGCGCCGAGGTTATACCTGTATCTGGTCAGATCCCTGCAGCCGATATCCCCATGAAGATCAGCTTCCGGAAGCCCATGCTCTTTGAGGAGTTTTACTGCCTCTTCCGCCGTATAACTTTTTTCATTTTTGAACTCGAGGGTAACGGTATCGTCTTCGTTGAACGTGTATCTGAAGTAAACAAATCCATTGGCTGACTCGTATTTACCGTTCTCTTCTCCCGGCGTGAACGCAGGGATGAAGCCTTTGTCGCTTAGCCTCGCTCCATATTCCTCGAGATATGCCTTAGCCTTGTCATGGTCTTTGTAGCTGAGAATGAACGGCATGCATATAGAGATCATAGTCGAAGAAATACGCCCAGCCTTCGCTTTGTGACGCTGATCTGTCCGTTAGTTCTCCGCGTCTACCACATAGTTGCCGGCATTGAGTTTGTTTACGAAGTTCTCCATCGTTATTTCCGCGGAGATTTTTTCAGGTTCTTCCTGCGCTGCAGGTTCTGACGGCTCAACCGATGATGCCGATTCCGCTGATGCTGATGATGCCGAAGACTCTGCCGGGGCCGGTTCGTTTTTGCTGCACGAGCACATCACAAAAATGAGACACGCTGTAAGTATCAGCGCCAAAGCCCTTTTGTTCTTCATGATCCACCCCCAAATAACCCTCGAAAAAACTTATTCGATGTTCGTCGCGTCACCTATCGTCGTGAATACTGCTGATTTGACAGTCAGGTCTTTCGTATCCTCTTCGTCTACGAAAGTCTCCCATTCAGCTTCTGTTACTTCACCGTCAAACGTGACCGTGTATTCGAACGGTCCGTAATCCATCCAGAACTCCATTTCTTCCAGATTGTGACCGCTGAAAGTCCAACCGTCATCCATGAGATCCTGTCCCGTCTTTCCGACAAGGGCGTCGAGTTCTTCCTGACTGAGGATCTGTTCGTTCAGGTTCTCCAGTTTATCGATCTCGATCGACGAAATGATTTCATTCTGCTTTTCCTCATGGCCGTCTTCGAGGATATCGACATCCATATAAGCCTGTTCTGTTTCATCAGATATCTCACTTATAGCACGGTAATATACATCGCCAACCTGGAAAGCGTAAATCAATTTGTTGTTATAAACCGCTACTTGTTTTCCTTCGCCTTCCAAAGCGATTATGTCACCGAAAGTCTTGAACGAATCCACAGATGCATCGCCGCCTGAGCCCGCGCCTCCGCTGTCTTTACTGCCGCAGCCGGCAAGGATCGTCAACGCCATAAAAAGAACAAGAACTAGCGATAAAACTTTTTTCATTGAACTTCCTCCTATTACTACACCAGTGTTTATTTTAGTTCTCCGTCAACAAAGCCGGAGTTTTTGCCCAATCACAGTTTCTATTGCGCATATTTTGCAGCACTGTGAGCAGAATAGCCTCTATTTTGGGGCTTAACAACCAACCAAAAATCAGCTGTCCTCTTTGCATTATATTACCGAAAAAGGGTAATAATTGCAACGATTTCAAGGCCTGCAGCCGGATTTCTAGGCACAAAGCCCCTTCAGCATCATCGGCAAAACCTGCTGAGAATACTGACACAGCGAGTAGTTCCCGCTTGAAAGACACCAGTCGTACATCATGCCGCGTTCAATGACAGCATAAGCCTTCATTATGTCGTTTACGCTTAAGTCACTTCTGAAGAAGCCGGTTTGCTGTCCTTCCGCCGCGATCTGCCTGAGAAGCCGGAAATACGTCCGGTCTGGGTCGAGCATGTGTTTTTCACCCTTTGTCACGAGCTGAGCGGAAAAAAGCTGGACCAGGATCGAGACCGGGACCGTGTTCTCGATCATCAGGAACAGTTCACGGTTCATGTAAATCAGTTTTTCGAGCGGATCCAGTGACGGGTCCAGAGTCTTCTGCAGCTCATCGTATTTCTCATCAAACAGGTATGAAAGCGAACCCATCAGAGCGTCTTTTGACTCGAAATAGTGGTAAAACGAGCCTTTGGAAGTATGGGAAGCTTCCACGATATCGTCCACCGTCGTGTTGTCGTATCCATACTGGTAAAAAAGATTCCACGCTGCTGACACGATTCGGCTCTTGGTCTGGTTCTTCTGCTGTCTTTTCATTGCTTGTGTTCCTCCCAGCTTCGTCTAGTGCAGGTATTTATTTAAGTACAATATCAAGTTATATTTCAGTCTAATACATATTTCTTGTATTTTCAACGGTTTAACAGAGATTTATCATGATTATTTCACTATTTAGTCTATAATTTAGTCGATATTTCATCCATATCATTCAAGTGCTATTATATAGAAGTTAAAACAATATAATCGTTATTGGTTACCATAGGAGTTTTTGTTATGAACGCGGAAATTATCGTATTTATTGGTTATTTCGTAATACTGTTCTTTGTCGCGATGGCGTTTTTCTTCAACGGCGGCAACCAGAACCAGGAAGACTACTTCCTCGGCGGCCGCTCGATGGGACCGTGGGTCGCGGCAATGTCAGCCCAGGCTTCCGACATGTCCGCATGGCTGCTCATGGGACTGCCTGGCTCGATCCTTGCATTCGGATTCGGACAGATCTGGATCGGCATCGGACTCGCGCTGGGAACGGCTCTCAACTGGATATTCTGTGCCAAGAGACTTAGAATGTTCTCAAAGGCTGCAGATGACTCCATCACCATCCCGCAGTACCTCACCAACAGGTTCGCAAGCCCCCACAAGACACTTCAGGTAATTTGCGCAGTCATATTCCTGATCGCTTTCACAGTGTACGTCGCATCGGCCTTTGTTGCCGGAACATCGGTGTTCACAACCCTTTTCCCCGGCATGAACGACCGCACCGCGATGATTATTTTCGCGCTCATAATCATAGGCTATACATTCCTCGGCGGATTCAAAGCAGTTTGCTGGACGGACTTCTTCCAGGGCATCCTGATGCTGATAGCGCTCCTTGCGATTCCCATCATCGTTATTGCAACTGTTGATCTTGACAAGTCGCTTCTCACGAAAGTTTATGAATATACAGACGCTTCCGGCGCAGTCGTTGCCTGCGACTTCGGTTCCGGACTCTTCAACGCCAGCTGGAAAGATGTCCTCTCCGGTCTCGGCTGGGGTCTCGGTTATTTCGGAATGCCTCACATTATCGTAAGATTCATGTCCATCGAGAAACCGTCGATGGTCAAAAAATCGTCCATTATCGCGATCGTATGGGTAGTACTCGCGCTCGGAGCTGCAAGCCTTCTTGCTTACCAGGCAAGGATGATCGTCGGCGAAGAACTGTTGACACAGGGACTTCAGAAGACCGTATTCATCGCGATGGCAAGGAGATTCTTCCCGCCTGTCATCTCCGGACTGCTTCTCGCGGCTATCATGGCAGCCTCGGTATCAACGGCTGACTCACAGCTTCTAGTCGCGTCGAGTTCGTTCACATCTGACATGTATAAGCCGATCTTCAAGAAAAACGCGGGCGACAAGGAAGTTCTCTGGATGGGCCGTATCGCGGTTATCGTGATCGCGGTTATTGCGTTCCTGATCGCTTCTTCGAAAGGCTCAGGCGCGCAGGCTATCATGAACCTTGTTGAAAACGCATGGGGAGTTTTCGGCGCAGCATTCGGACCCACAATCCTGCTTTCACTTTTCTGGAGAAGGTTCAACTACACCGGGGCGTGTGCCGGCGTAGTGGTTGGCGCGGTAGTCGATATTCTCTGGCTCATGTTCTCGACATCCGGTATCTATGAGATCATCCCGGGCTTCATACTCGGCGGTATCGCTGCGATAGTTGTAACACTCGCTACACCGGCTCCG